>JAUVES010000097.1 GCA_030594675.1 Candidatus Nanohaloarchaea archaeon | reverse complement strand
ATGATGATGTGGTTGCAGAAGAGATACAGAAGGGTTATCTATTCAAGGATAAAGTAATAAGACCTTCAAAAGTCAAGGTTGTGAAAAACAACTGATCATGTGTATAATATAATTTTGGTGATAAAAAATGGGAAAGACAATTGGAATTGATCTTGGAACTACAAATTCTTGCATGGCTGTGATGGAAGGCGGAAAGCCGACAGTCATACCTAATGCTGAAGGAAACAGGACAACACCTTCTGTTGTTGCGTTTACTAAAGGCAGTGAAAGGCTTACAGGGCTTGTCGCAAAAAGGCAGGCTGTCACAAATCCTGAGCATACTGTGTTTTCAATCAAGAGATTTATGGGAATGAAGCTTGAGGACAAGGAGATTGAAAAGGACAGGAAGCTTGTGCCTTATAAGCTTGCAAAGGCCAAGAATGGCGATGTCCGGATCCTGGCAAAAGATGATACAGAATTTTCACCCCCTGAAGTCGCTGCTATGATACTGCAGAAGCTTAAGGCTGATGCTGAAGCATATCTTGGCGAGACTGTAGATAAAGCAGTAATAACTGTTCCTGCATATTTCAATGACTCGCAGAGGCAGGCAACAAAAGATGCAGGCAAGATTGCGGGATTAGAGGTATTGAGGATTATAAATGAGCCAACTGCTGCATCACTTGCATACGGCCTTGATAAGAAGAAGAATGAGAAGATTGCTGTGTATGATCTTGGCGGCGGCACATTTGATATATCAATCCTTGAGCTTGGAGATGGTGTATTTGAAGTCAAGTCTACAAACGGTAACACTCATCTTGGCGGAGATGACTTTGACCAGAAAATTATACATCATATTGCTGATGATTTCAAGAAAGAGCAGGGAATTGACCTTTCAAAAGATAAGAATGCACTTCAGAGACTTAAGGAAGCTGCTGAGAAGGCAAAGATTGAGCTTTCAAGCACTACTTCAACTGAGATAAATATACCTTACGTAACTTCTGACAGTTCAGGCCCAAAGCATCTTGTCATGACATTTACAAGAGCTCAGCTTGAGAAGATTACTGAAGATCTTGTGGACAGCACTATTGCTCCCTGCAAGCAGGCACTTTCTGATGCAGAACTCAAGACTGATGATATTGATGAAGTCATACTTGTAGGCGGCCAGACAAGGATGCCTCTTGTGCAGGAGACTGTGAAGAGGCTATTTGGCAAAGAATCACACAAGGGCGTGAACCCTGATGAAGTTGTCGCTGTCGGCGCTGCTATACAGGCAGGCGTTCTTGGCGGCGAGGTAAAAGATGTTCTTTTGCTTGATGTCACTCCACTTTCTCTTGGAATTGAGACTTTTGGATCGGTGTTTACCAGATTGATTGAGAAGAACACTACTGTGCCTACAAAGAAGTCGCAGGTGTTCTCAACTGCTGCTGATAACCAGACTGCAGTCACTATAAATGTGTTGCAGGGAGAGAGGGCAATGGCTGCTGATAATCATCCTCTGGGACGGTTTGATCTTGTAGGAATACCACCTGCACCGCGAGGCGTACCGCAGATTGAGGTCACTTTCAATATTGATGCAAACGGTATAATACATGTGTCTGCCAAAGATAAGGGAACTGGCAAGGAACAGGCAATATCTATCAAGTCGTCTTCCGGGCTATCTGAAGAAGAGATAGAGAAGATGAAAAATGATGCTGAATCTCATGCTGATGAGGATAAGAAGAAAAAAGATGAGGTTGATATCCGCAACCATGCAGATACTATGATAAATGCTGCAGAGAAGACTTTGAAAGATGCAGGCGACAAAGTAGATAAAGATACAAAGGATAAGATTGAAAAAGCTGTCAAAGAGCTTAAAGATACTGTCGCTGATGAGAAAGCTGGTTCTGACAAGATAAAGGAGAATACTGAAGCACTTACAACTGTTGTCCATGAGCTTACTACAAAGATGTACCAGGATATGCAGGCAAAAGCTGAACCTGCGCCTGAAGATAAGGCGAAGGACAAGAAGAAAAAGAAAGATGATGAGAAAGTTGTGGATGCAGAGTACAAGGTTGAAGACGAGGAAAAGTAGATATGCCTGAAAAAGACTATTATGAGACTCTCGGGGTCTCAAGAGATGCATCTCCTGATGAGATCAAGAAAGCATACAGGACTCTTGCACGGAAGCATCATCCTGATGTGAACCAGGGTGATAAGGGTGCGGAGAGTAAATTCAAAGAGATAAATGAGGCTTTTGAGATTCTGGGCAATCCGCAGAAGAAGGGACAGTATGACCAGTTCGGTTCTGCTGCCTTTTCCCAGGGACAGGGCGGTTTTGGCGGCGGTGCTGGATTCAGCTCTTTTGAAGACATCTTTTCGGGATTTGGCGATATTTTTAATGCATTTTCAGGCGGTATGGGCGGTGCGCGGAGAAGCAGGAATGGACCCCAGGCCGGTGCTGACCTTAAATATGATCTTGAGATAAGCCTTGAAGATTCTTTTACAGGGCTTACTACGAAGATTGAGATTCCACGGCTTGAGACATGTTCTGCATGCGATGGGACTGGCGCCAAGAAAGGCACATCAGCCAAGACATGCTCTAAATGCGGCGGGACTGGAGAAGTCAGACATATACGCAGGACTTTTATGGGGCAGATCGTAAATATAAGCATCTGCGATGCGTGTGATGGAACTGGTAAAATTATTGATTCTCCATGTGAAGAATGCGATGGGAAAGGAAGGGTTCGGAAAGAGAGAACTATTGAAGTCAAGGTTCCTGCAGGCATTGATTCGGGACATCATCTAAGGGTTGAAGGCGAAGGAAATGCTGGTGTCAAAGGCGGGCCTTCAGGTGATCTTTACATAATTATCAATGTTGTGGCACATAAGATCTTTGAAAGGTATAATAATGATATCTATTGCAAGACATCTATCAGCTTTGCACAGGCATCTCTTGGTGATGTGATTGAAGTGCCTACTATAAGCGGGAAGAAGGCAAAGCTTAAGATTCCTGCCGGGACACAATCTCATACTGTGTTTAAGCTGAAAGGTGAGGGAATGCCTGATGTCAGGGGTTATGGCTCAGGAGATCAGATGGTGAAGATTGTTGTTCTTACACCAGATAAGATGAACAAGGAACAGAAAGATGCGATGAAGACATTTGCTGATGCTTCAGGCGAGACTATACAGGAGACTGGCAAAGGGTTCTTTGATAAGATGAAGCAGTATTGGTGATTTTGATTTGTTTTTTCTTTAAAGAAAGTTTATAAAGATTAGTCATTACTAAATTAGAATTGGTGCTTAAAATGGAATGGACAACGGGGGAAGTTACTGAAAAATGCAAAGAAAGCTATTCATTGCAGATGGAATCGGAGGCATTAACGGGATTTATGTATGTATGCCTTAAACAAGATGATACTGTTAAAATTGTATATAATGACCCTAATGTATATGAGCTGTTACTTCTGGGAATTGATGAAGGCGGCAATTTAGAGATTTTAGATCAAGAATTAAATTATAATGGGCAAAGTGGTGAACTATGTGGGCTGGTGCTTGATCTATTAGATACAAGTAAAAGAGTGCCTATAACAATCTATGACAATCGGGAACTTTTGCTTAATATTCAGTCTGATGGTATTTCGGATGTAGTATCTGTCTTTGCTGAAAATGAGATTGAAGAGATGAAAGAAAAATATATAACATAATATTAAAAAACTGGGAATCATGGTATATTCTGGTCCTAAAAATGAGCTTACTGAAATGAGGTTTAACCAGAAGATAAAACCAACTCTCATCTATGAAAGCATTAAAAATGGTCTTTTTCCTGATTCAGAATAGTTAATCTAGGTATGAAACTATATGCTTGACAACATAAAAATATATATCAGTCATTAATATCAATCAATAGTATTTATGTAGTGATTAATATGGAAATAGGGATTGATAAGAAAGTTGTTGATATAATTAAAAAGAGGCAGAAAGATTTCCGTGTCTGCACCACCT
>JAUVES010000035.1 GCA_030594675.1 Candidatus Nanohaloarchaea archaeon | reverse complement strand
GCAAACTCGATTTTACCTTCTCCGTTGAATTGGTCACTTGATGCGGTAATAACAGCAGTACCGCTAACCTGCCCAGACGTGATTATAGCTGTTGCAGCCAATGACTTTGGAGGAATTGTTACAGGGCTGGTGATTGTACCAAGTGTAGTGGTCAATTCAACAGTTCTTTCCTCTGAAAAAGAGACATAACTCCCTTTCTCATCCTTGACCTTGATGGTGGCTGTTGATGTTGATGTCCCATCAGCCGGTATTGAAGCAGGTGAAACATCTATCTCTATCCCAACATTCTCACTAACAAAGTTGACATCTACAGTGGCTACTTTATTGCCAGCTTTTCCGGTAACAGTAACCGGTCCACATTCAGTTGAAGATGTCAGTATTGCTTCAGCAGACTCTTTCCCGGCAGGGATTACCATATTCTTTATACTGCCTGATGTGGTTTCCATTTCCACATCCCGTTCCTTTTTCTGTGTTTTTTCTTTACCAAAAGTGTTTACAAACGTGACATTTATTGGAAGAGTAGATTCACCATTACATGGTATACTGGTCTGTTTTGGTATGAGCTGCATTTTTTCCCTTGTCCATAAAAATATTCCAATAATTGCAAGAATCAGAATTAAAAGGGCTGCAATGATCAATCCAAATGGTATTCCTGGCGTACCAGGAGACACTGGTGTTACTGTTCCGGTAGCAGTTCCGGTTGGTGGGGTGATTGTGAGTTTGACAATGCCGCTACCATCACCATAATCATCTTTTTCTACTATAGCATTGATCGTAGCGTCTCCGGCAGTTGAACCTGTGAAAGTCGTTGTAAACTTTCCATTCGAATCGGTATTTCCACCAACCTCACTAAGACCTTCTGATGTAGAGTCTAATATTATAAAAGCATCTGAGATCGGTACACCGTCTGTTCCAGTCACGGTTACTGTAATTGTTGACGATTGGTCAACACCCACGGAAATGGGACTTGAAGTAAGTGTTACTGAAAGTGTGGGGAATTCACTGACACTGATCTCTGATGAATAGATATGGCTCATTCCAAGATTATCGGTAACAGTCAGAGTGGGATAATATTTCCCTGGGGTCTTATAAATGTGTGTTAATTTTTCTACATCTCCTGTCTTGCCGTCTCCTAAATCCCAGGAATATGATGTAATATTGCCGTCAATGTCAAAAGAACCGAATGCATCGAAATTTACTTCCAATGGTGCCTGTCCTGACATAGGAGATGCAGTGAAATATGCTGTAGGGGGAGTATTAACAATAGTTACCTGTACACTATCAACACCATTACGGTAGCCTGAACTTGATGCAGTCACATTTATAGTAAATGTTCCAGAAAGGGATGAAGAAAATTTTGTTTCAAAGTTGCCGACCCTATCTGTAATACCTGAAGTACTTACAAGGTTCCCACCAGAGCTGGTCAAAGTTACAGTGGCCTGGCCAACGGGATTATCACTGGAATCAGTGACTGCCACTAAAATAGTGGAAAAAGAATCACGGTTTATATTTATTGGAGTGGCAGTGATATCAGCAGTAAGTGGAGGTAAATACAATATAAGAGGATTAATAGTAGCAATAATAAGTGGATCTGAAGATGAAGCGGCAGCGGAAACCACTTGAATTGAACCAAGTAGTAAAATTATCAATACAAACCCTATTTTCAATCGATTTAATAAATGTTTATTTTCAAGAATTTTTTCTTTCATGATATTCCCTCTTATAAATACTCAAATATGTGTAGACTTATTGAATCTGTTTCTTAATAATTATGATTGTAACTATATACAATTTTCTGGATATTTAATGTTGAAAATCTTTTGCTTTAATGCCTTTGTAAAATGTAATGTATAAATTAAGGGAAAAGTCCTAACTGCTGAATCGCATTAGCCACTCTGCTTACACCCATACCCAGGGCAGCATCCCTCATATTCACACCCATTTCTTCCTTCATATCCCATACATTCTTGTATGCTGTTACAAGTTTGGATTCAAGCTGCTGGTTGACCTCAGTCAGACTCCAGTGCTGACGGTTGATATTCTGGACCCATTCAAGGTAACTTACCATTACACCGCCTGAATTTGCCAGGATATCAGGCACCAGGAACACCCCATTCTTGCTCAGTATCTCATCAGCTTCAGTTGTAGTGGGACCGTTAGCACCTTCAACTATAACTCTGGCCTTTACGTTCCCGGCATTCTTTTCATGTATCTGGTGTCCAAGGGCTGCAGGGATTAAAAAGTCGCATTCAAGTTCCAGAATCTCTTCATTGGTCAACTCTTCACTTCCCGGGTATCCCAGGACCGACCCGGTCTCTATCTTATGGGCCAATACCTTGCTGGGGTCAAGTCCTTCAGGGTTAAATATACCGCCACGGGAATCGCTCAGTCCAATTATCCGGCACCCCATACTGGATAATGTCATAGCAGCATGTACACCCACATTGCCAAATCCCTGTACCACAACAGTTGCATCCTTTAATGGCATGTCCAGGCTCCGGGCGCATTCCCTGAGACAAATAGCAGTTCCCCTGCCCGTAGCTTCAGTTCGTCCTTCACTTCCACCAAGTTCAATGGGCTTTCCGGTCACCACTTCAGGCACTGAATATCCCTGCATGACACTGTACGTATCCATGATCCATGCCATGGTCTGGGCATCGGTATACATATCAGGCGCAGGTACATCGCGGTAAGGGCCAATGAACTGGGATATTGCAGTAGTATAGCGCCTGGTAAGGTGTTCCTTTTCACCAATGGACATCTCCTTGGTGTTGCAGACAATACCACCCTTGGCGCCGCCGTATGGAATGTCGATAACAGCACATTTCCATGTCATGGCCATAGCCAGTGCCTTGACTTCGTCCATCGATACTTCATAGTGATACCTTATACCTCCTTTATACGGGCCTCTGGCATCATTATGCTGGACACGGTATCCTGTAAAGACTTTGATCTCCCCGTTATCCATCGTAAGAGGAAGAGACACAGTATGTATCAACTTAGAATGAGTCAGGATTTCATGTATTCCTGGGTCCATTCCCAGTTGGGTTGTGCATATTTCTAACTGGCTGCAAATATTATCGTACGGATTTTTATTGTCTCCACTCATAGGAATCACTCCATTTATTATCAATAAAATTAGAACTGATTAATATAAATACTCTTTTGAATAATTGGACCCCGGTAATTATTCCATGTCCGCCTGTTTAGCAACGCAGAATTTACATAAAGCTTCACTGTTATCTTCCTGCTTATCCCTGACAGGGCAGTAATAATCCTCACCTTTTTTTTCAACAAAATAACCACCCGGAAATGGTGTACCTTCAGGGTGCGGCGGAGTAAGTGTAACAAAAATATTGTACAGTGCGCACATGTAGTACAGCATGGTCATATCCAGGAAGTGCTCATCGGACTGGTCGTTCAGTTTGCTCTGGAAGTTTTTAAGAAACTCTGTGTATAATTCGATATCCAGTTTTTGGTTATGGTAAGTGTTACCTGAAATAATCGCCTTATAATTCCCAAATAGTTGTTCTCCCATCTTTTCCTTGAACATTTCCTTATACCCGGGAGGAAGATGTTTGCTTTCTTTCTCAAGTTGTGCCTGAATTTTCATCAGGTCAAAAACAGTGTAACTATCAAGTTCTTTTTTAAGTATAGATATGAGCGTCTGACTGTCGTGGACTGATTCATGTAATTCATGGAAGTTTTTCAGTTTCTTAAACAAATTTTCCGCCATTATTGACACCAACCAGAAGGTTTCAACGATTACACTTCAATATCTTGACAGTACCATCGCGCATACCCACATATACCTCATTGGTATTATCAAATATACCATGTTCTATTATACCGGTACATGCTGACAGTTGCAGTGCCAGTTTCCCAGGCTCAGGTATTTCTCCAAAATCGGCATCCACACAAAGATTCCCGTTATCCGTAATAACAGGTCCATCCTTTCGCACAGCCATGCGCAATTTAGGATTCCCTCCCAGTTCCATGACCTGCCGCTTGACAAGTTCCAGCGCTTCTGGCATAACTTCCAGCGGTACAGGATGAATTAATGTATCAACTATCTTTTTCTCATCCACCAGCACCACGAACCGTCTGGCAGACCGGGCGATAACCTTCTCATTGGTATGGGCAGCACCGCCGCCCTTTATGACAAACAGGTTCGCATCCACCTGGTCAGCTCCGTCAATAGCAATGTCCAGTATCGGGTCCTGGTCAAGAGACGTGAGTGGAATTCCCCATTCAATAGCCAGCATCCGGGATTGGTACGAAGTGGGAATACCTTTTATATCTAATCCATCATCGATCCTACGCCCTAATGCTTCTATGGCAAAAGCAGTGGTTGAACCGGTACCTAAGCCTACTACCATCCCGTTATCAACCAATGCAGCGGCAGAATCTCCGACTAACTTTTTCTCATCAGTATTTATTTGTTCAGTTCGGTCCATAATTTTCAATTCCTTTGACCCTATATTTTCCAATCAGCCTTTGGAACCATCCTACTTCCTTAATCGTCGGCTTATATTCTACCCTTGCAATATTTGCTGCAAGCTTAGTCATTGCAATGGATGCAGGAGATTCAGGAATATATGTTACAAGAGGGACCATTTTCATGGCAGCTTCTCTTATTTTCAAGTCATTAGGTATGACAGATAATATATCCAATTTCAACGTATTCTTAACTTCTGTCATAATTTCATCGAAATCCATTGTTTCAACGCGGTTCAATACTATACCTTTGATCCTGCATCCAAATGACTCTGCAATAATCTTCATCTTAAGGGCATCTGCCATTGATAGCATATCAGGAGTAACAACCAGAATAACATAATCAACATATGGAAGCATCAGGAATATATCTTCATTTACCCCGACTGGAGCATCAATAAAAATAAATTCGGTCCTGGACTTAAAGTAGTCTATTACTTCAACAAGACCTGCAGGGTCTGCGTCCTGGAATCCTGCAATGGTATCTCCACAGAGAAGTACTTTTAAGCCTCCTGGTCCATCATATATTGCCTCACTGATTGATGCCTTACCTGCTAATACTTCATGTAATGTGATTGGCATATCCTGAAGGCCAAAAGCCAGTCCCAGGTTAGCCATTGCTAAATCTGCATCTATTATTGCAGTTTTTTTTCCCATCATAGCTATGGAAGTCGCGACATTTGAAAGAATCGTGGTTTTACCAACACCACCTTTTCCAGATAATACAAGGCATGTTTCAGATGTCATTATGCTCATCAGATTTGAGGGAAACTCTTTTTATATAAAACACCATATGAAGTATATAAGGATACATGTTTCGTACGATTATTGAGGTGATAATATGGATGATTATGTAGATCAATCAATGGTATTTTTCAAGTGCAATGTCTGTGAATTCGAGTTCCAGGCCGACCCCAACTTCATACCGATTGTATGCTCCCAGTGTGGAAGTGAAGACACTTATAGAATTTGATAGCTATCCGAATTAATTGTTATGAATAAAACGTCATCAAGACTAAGATCGAACTGTACTAAGAAATATCAGTTTTTTCCTTTTTGCGATACCCATGGACAGATAAGTCTGGATTTTATTGCTGGCGTTGTCATATTCATGTTGGCGTTCATTTTCCTTTTCCAGACACTTACCAATATGTTTGTCCCGTTCCAGACAAATTCGGATGAGATTAAGTCAGTATCGGATAGAGTTACCAAGACTATGGTCGAGAGCACCAAGGGTATTGCTAGCAGTCAATCCGGAACTAACATGATATCCATGAGCAGAGCACAGTATTTTCACAATGCTATGAATAACACGACCAGTTACAGGGACATGCAAAATGATATCGGTCTGGCTAACGGTGATATGCTTTATTACATAAACATGTCACTTTACAATCCTGACGGTTCATTATACATGGATGGAACTGGTGAGGTTGTGCTAAATAACGGCCCCAAAATCCCACAAAGTACCAATATTGCCCAGACTATACGTGTGGTGTATGTAGACCAGGACGAAAGTATTGCAATGTTATATGTGAGGGTGTGGTAGATGAATTGCAGAAAATCTTGTATGATGAACAACTCTCACGGGCAGATGTATACACTTGAGGGAGCAGCTTCAGCTATCATGATGATATTTCTTATCTCATTCATTGTTCAGGCATCACCGCTTACACCACTAACTTCGTCATCATCTCACCAGCAGGTGGAATCGCAGATAGAAACCAGGGGTAATGATCTGCTGATAGTGCTGAATTATGTGCCCGATGGTGATACATATTCACCACTTAAACAGGCGGTTATCGACTGGACTGGTGTAGAGTTTAATGGGCAGTCTTCAATCTATCCTTTAACAGTTCGTGACCTTAGTGACACATTTGATGTGATATTATTAGCAGACGGGACAGCCTACAATTTTGAAGTTTCTTATTTAGACAACAATAATAAATGGAACAATAAACGAATATTCTGGAACGGTCGCCCTTCCGACAATGCAATCTTTGTAAACAAAAAAGTAGTTATTCATGACGAGGATAATATCCAGGCATCCATTATTCCAGACATTTCCAGCAACACTGATTTTTATAATATTCTGGACCTTAGACTTACACTTTGGAGGATGTGATTGAAAATGAAGGAATCTGGCACAAAAGAACCCGACAAACAAAATGCACAGTTAATACTGCTGTCTGGATTTATGATTATGCTGGGGACCCTTACTTTCATGATATTGCTAAATAACCTCATACTTACTGCCAATCTTCCCACTTCAGGACTTGATGTATCAAAACAGGATGTAAAGGAATTCAGGACCCTGGCTATTTCAGAAATAGAATATGCTG
>JAUVES010000050.1 GCA_030594675.1 Candidatus Nanohaloarchaea archaeon | reverse complement strand
ACTCAAAACTCTTGTAGAACTTAAGGTAAAGAGTAATGTGTCCTCAATAACGATAACAGACCTTACAAACCTGCTTTATCCTGAAGGTGCAGTCAGCACAAAGCGCCCGACAGTATCTGCATATATAACAAAGCTGGAGCGTAGCGGTTTTATTATGAAGGAAAGAAAGAACAACAGCGTATTTGTTTCTATAATCAAGGATAAAGTAGTTGATTATTTCACAAGGGAAAACTACACCCATCTGAAAAAAGTTATTTAATCCTGCAGAAACTCTCTCATTTTTGTCCATTTTTTTCGCATTTTTCTTAATGTTCTCTAGAATCCCACACATTTACACATATTTCTTTGATTTATGTCCGTAATATTCATCTAACAACCATCTCGAATATGCTCATATTTTATTGATATAATCGCTATCTGTCTCACCTTGTCTGGATATCTCAATATACTCTGTAATACTGGGTATTATGTATGGTATTATGCATTTTTAACATTTCTGCTACGACCCACCACGTTTTTACATTGTCTCGCATTTTAAATTCAATTTTTTGCTATATTTTTTAGATTATTATCTAAATCAAGTGTGTCCTGGTGCCTAAATATCTATTTCAACTATATCTTATCTATCTGATCTATTTCAAGCAGCCCATAATATATAATATCTATACAGACAAACATCTGTAAACAAAAATCAGCACCAGAAACAACTTACATAACACTTATGTAACTATTAAATCATAGCTTACATCCTTATTCTTGTAGTGTCTTCTATTGTAATTATCTTCTCCTGTGTCTCTTTTTATTGGATTCACAAGCATTATCTTAGTATCGCATGGCGCTTAATTAATACCTCTCAATAAACACAAACACCTTCCTGTCTGCTCTTTCTTCACAATTTTCGCAATGCCTCGCCAACTTATATAACACTTATATAATGCTTACATAACTTACATAACTACTTACATAAGCCTTACATAACACTTACATAACACTTACATAACTCCTCCTTAAACACCCAAATTCTGCCCTCTAACGCAAAAAGACTTACATAACACTTATATAACTCTTATATAACTCCTCCCTCAACTTACATAACCCTTACATAACTCCTCAAGGGACTTACATAATCCTCCTCCGACTTACATAAGCCTTACATAACAACATCAGAGACCAGAACAGAACAAAAACCAGGAACAAAGATTTAAAAGGTTAACCATATAAATGCAGATGCTTAAATTAATAATAGAGGTTGAAGATAAATGCCTGAAAGAAGATCTGCATACACCCGTGGACATAGCCAGACATCATCCCGCGGTCACCAGCCCACAGTATTCTGTAATTACTGCGGCAGAAAAGTGCCAAGGCACAAATGTTTTATACAATATAGTGGCTTTCGCATAACTGATCCTGGACTTAGAAAAGAGATAGACCAGAAACAAGTAAGTGCTGGAACAAACAAGATGTACGCATGCCCTGCTTGCGCAAGATATAGGGGTATAGTGATGAAACGGGACCAGACAGGAAGAATGATGCCTGTAAAGAAAAAGGGCGGCAGAAAACAATAAAATACTCACAATTATGTGAGACTTTAATTGATAGTGATTCTCTATGCCTTTAAAGGGTTGGCTTAGACAGAAGATGGGTGATGCAAGTAAAAAGGCTCAGCCATACGATTTTTCAAAAGAGTTGGATGAATTCTTGATATCTGAGCCGGATTCTCAGCAGATTCTCCCTGATATACCCAAAAACCTGGAAACGCTGAACATGAAATACCAGCTAATACCTCCCTTTGCTTTTGCATCAATAAAATGGAGTGCTCCAGATAACTGTTTGATATATTCTGTAGTAGAGCCTGCGCTTCAGCCAAGAGATAAGAGAATATATGATATGATAGATGAGGAACTTTCAGAAACGCTGGATGTACAGCTAAGTCAGCTTAAAACAAAGGAAAACCTTTTCAATTATTTGAAGAAAAATGTGAGAGATATAATAATCAAAAAAGGTATTGTTCTAAGAAAAGGGGAGATAACACGCATAATGTATTATATCTTCCGCAATTTTGTTGGGCTCAACAAGATAGAGCCGCTCCTGCACGATGTATTTATAGAAGATATCGGCTGTGATGGTATAGACATACCTATTTTTATCCTGCACAAAAAACTGGGATCTATCAAGACAGATGTAGCTTTTGATGATATAAATATAGGATCTTCTTTTGTAATAAAGCTTGCAGAGCGATGCGGAAGATACATAAGCTATGCAGAACCTCTTCTTGACGGTTCCCTTCCGGATGGGTCCAGGGTTCAGGCAACATACTCAAAAGACATAACGACAAAGGGACCTACCTTTTCAATAAGGAAATTTTCAGCAGTGCCTTTCAGCGTAATAGACCTCATAACCTATGGCACAGCATCAATAGAGCTTTTCGCATATCTGTGGTATCTTGTAGAGCACCAGAAAAACATCCTCATCTGCGGAACAACAGCAGCAGGAAAGACATCGTTCCTGAACGCCCTTGTAAGTTTCATACCTCCTCAGGAAAAGATAGTCTCCATAGAGGATACAAGAGAGCTTCATCTTTATCATGAGAACTGGATACCTGCAGTCACAAGACAGAGTTTCGGTGCAGGCAAGGAAAAATACGGTGAGGTGACTATGTTTGACCTTCTTAAATCTTCTTTCCGGCAGAACCCTGATTATGTAATAGTGGGTGAAGTCAGAGGTGTTGAAGCATCTGTCCTGTTCCAGGGCATGGCATCAGGCCATTCTTCTTTCAGTACAATGCATGCAGGTTCTGTTGACGAGATTATACAGCGGCTGACAACACCTCCCATAAGCTTGTCTGCAGGTTTGATTAACGCACTTGATATTGTAATCTTTATACAGCATGCAGGTCGCTTTGGTGTAAATGCAAGACGGATACGTGAAATTGATGAGATATCAAATGTAGATGTTTTGAACCTGAAGGCAGACTATTCAAAAACATTTGCATGGCAGCCATCCTCAGATGATTTCAAGCAGAAGCACAGTCTTCTGGTTGACACCCTTGGCATAGACTATGGTGTCTCTTCAAAAAATATAACAAAAGAAATCCGCAACAGGGCACTGTTTCTGTTCTGGCTCTATAAGAACAACATACACAATTTTAAAGAAGTCTACACATACATGTCAAAATACTATCTGGATAAGGATAAGATGCTTGCAATGATTCGGGAAAGGACATACCACACAAAATCAGGAATTTTCACAAACAAGGCCTACAATGAGATTAATGGCGGCAGCTTATATGAATTCATACTCTCAGACACAAGATCTTCTTCAGACAATATGTCTTTCACGACGCCAGATTCGCGGGAAAACCAAAGGCAGGGTGATGATGATAACAATGATGTGTCTCCTGACACAGCACAGCCGGACATCAAAATGCCTATTTTCAAGAAATGATGCCTCTTTCTGACAAAAAAGTATATATAACCTTTTATTCAAGTCTTTGTAGGTATTCTTATGCAATTTAGGAAAGGCGGGTTGCCTCTTGAAACTGTTATCCTTGCAGTATTATTTATTGCAGTTCTTGCTATTGTTGTCCTCATGGTTAGTTCATTGGTGGGGAAAGGCACTGACAGCGGTGGTAAGACTATTGAGGACTCTATGGGTGGCACTTTATGCGAGATCCAGTGCATGAGGTGTTGTGGGTCGCCATCTGATACGCATAAGGATTGTTCCACAATCACATTTAATGGTGTTGATCTAAGTAAATGCTGCGAAGATACTAAACCACTTGATCAAGGTTGTTGATTTATTTTTTATCTAAAAATCCTTAAAAACACACTCTAATGACCAATAGAAACCTTTATAAACACAGACACCCAAAGGTATACTACTTATCAGTTATACTTGTAGGTGTTTATGATGTGGTCCGGAAAAAGCCTGTCGCAAATATATGAAACAGTAAAGTCAAAGCCGAAATTAAATGATGACACAATCACCTTAGGCCTTTTAGGTTTTGCAGCGGCTGGTATAGGGAATATGCTCTTGACAAAAAATCCAGATTGTCTTAGCACAACAATAGGTGCTGTGCAGAGAGCAGCCATGCTTAATATGGATAAGGTAATGCTTGCATTCTATGATAGTATTGACTCTGCTGAAATATTATATGATTGTGTTGTCAATTCCGGTGCAAAAGATATAATCAGAGATTCAGGTCTGTTGACAGGTACAGGTCTTTTAATTGGTGAAACCATTGATAAGTATACTGAACGTACTGAAAATAAAAATAGTAAAGGGTGGTATCTTATTCCTATACTTGCTGGTGTTTTAGCTGTAGCTTATATAAGTAACCCATCAGTCCTTGATTTCAGCAATCCCGATAAAACACCTGTTCAGGATATACCTCCAGAGGACAATTTAATCGTTAATCAGACATCTGATAATGTATCAACAGCAACACCGACAGAAGCTCCGATTGCTGAACCTGCTGGCTGGTGGGATGCTGATAAATATTCTGGTATTGAGTTCGGTGTTGTTCATTCTGATGCAAATTTATTTGATAGGGACATAGAAGGTGTCATAGATGTAGCTGCCCGAGACAGTCATGGAAATTACAATGTTTTCAGTGCAGAATTAAATGATGATGGCCAACCAATGAAAACTTTTGTCCATACAGAATACGGTGCCGGCACTTTCAGAAGTCTTCCTACTGACCTTGCACCTGGGCAATATCCTGATCTTGTTAGGGTGTATGGTTCTCCGAAAGAGATTATATTTGAGATGATAGATATGGATGAAGATGGAAATTTTGATATGGTCGCTTTAGAATATATAGGGACAAAAGATACGGAAGAATTTAAAATGCCTTATGGGAAACCGACAACAAAAACTATGGTTGGTACTCTTTCTGAAATGATTGTAGCAAAAACATAGATTTTATCAACAAGCAATATCATGATTTGTAGAGATATAATCACAATCATTTGAGGATTTACTTCATCATTAGAATATATATCTTGATTTTAATATCATATATAATACAAAAAATACAGATTAATACACTCGTTATTGCTAATATTATCTTCAAAAAATAAGAAATGATGATGATTTCTTAGCATCCTGTTTGATCAACCTTACATCCACAAGTTCTTGGAGGATTTATTCCATCATCACAACTCACATCACTCCCACGACAACATCTCCAACACAAAACCTGGCAATTGGTAAAGTCACCACCATCTTCTATCTTATCTACGCCCACACCAGTATATTTATCGCTGCCACGGCTGACAAATAGCAGCAGGACCAGCAAAAGAACTAGTAAAACCACAAGCATCACAGTAGTATTGATTGCCATTTCCATGCCTTTTCTCTTTCTGGAAAGAAACATAACTATTACTTATCGATGCAGGTTTATATCTCTTTTAAGATGGCGATATTAAAGATAAACCCATTTAAGAAAAAGACACAGCATATCAATCAGTCCTATCCTGGCATATTTCATCTATAAAAACTCCTGCACACAAAAATAATATTAAGTGTCATAG
>JAUVES010000099.1 GCA_030594675.1 Candidatus Nanohaloarchaea archaeon | reverse complement strand
AGCAAGGATGAAAGAGATTGCAGAAGCATTCCCAAGATACAAAGAATGGATAAACTCATTGCTGCCAAGATTTGTAGACCTCATAATCCCTTTCAGAAATTTCCAGTACTATAACAGAGAACAGCAAGGCAGTGCATCAATTAAAAAAGTCCTGCCCGCAGTGACAGGCATATCTTACAGAGACATGGACATCGGAGACGGAACGACAGCAAGCAGAGAATTCTTAAGGACAAACTACAACTACCCACATAACAAAAAACCAGAGAAAGAAGACATAAAAAAAATAAGAAAAGACCTTGAAGCCTACTGCGGATTAGACACTGAAGGGATGCTATTTATTCTAAGAGAACTCAACAAAATTTTACAGCAATAGAGTATTTATCGAGTATAATCGATAGAATCACCCTAACTTCCATGCATCCTCTTCAAGATATGCAGAATGGTCATAAAGTGGGTTGCCTCTCCGCTTTAATTCCTCCCTGGCCAAGCTACGCTCATCTGCAAGAGATACATTTTCAACTTGATTCTCCCATACAGGAATAGACGCAGTATGCCCATCATCAGTATATCCTTTAGAATGACCTACTATAGCAGAATATCTTCTCTCAAAATCTTTTCTCTGTGCAATCTTATACAGAAGATTGCTGGAAACCGGAGTATTGATATCACACAACTTTTGAACTTCATCACATGATATCCATTTACTGGTCACATTACGGATATGTTGTACATAATCACCAAACATATATTCTATATTGTTATGAATATAGGTCTTTCCATGAGTGTAGGACTTATCATAAAACAAAAATGATTCATCAAACAAATAGTCTATGACTATTCCCGGTATGCTCTCATCTCCAATCCTTACAAGTGCATTCGCTGCAGACTGCTGATAATAAGAATCCTTATGTTTAAGCACTTTGACCAGGCCATCAATATCTTTATTCTTTTCCAGCTTCTTAATATTTGGCCCAAATATAGAACTAAATAATCCCATCATTTACACCCCATACATTATATACGGGGTGCAAACAATAAAAATTTAACCAAGATAATCCAGATTTTCTTCACTCTTGGAAACCTTAGACTTATCAACTTTCTTGCTGTACTCTTCAATCTCTTTCTTCGTAACAGTAGGCTTAACTATCCCTATAGCTGCATCAAAGTCTTCAGCAGTGACAATCTCAGACTTAATGTTCTTGCGCAAAGCATGCAAAGCAGCCTCACGACAGATTGCTTCTATATCTGCTCCGACATAGTTAGACGTTTTTGAAACAATATCAGATATCTTAACATCTTTAGCCAGAGGCATCTTAGACAGATACACATCCAATATCTTCTTTCTGGCATCCTTATCAGGCACTGGAATAAGTATATGTCTGTCAAACCGCCCGGGCCTCAACACACCTGAATCAATTATATCCGGCCTGTTGGTAGCGGCGATAACAACAACACCTTCAAGGCCTTCAAGCCCATCCATCTCAGTAAGAAGCTGGTTCACCACGCGATCAGTAACACCTGAATCACTGTCATGACCTCTTTTGGGAGCAATAGCATCAATTTCATCTATAAACACAATAGAAGGAGCAACCTGACGAGCCCTTTTGAACACTTCACGGATAGCTTTCTCGCTCTCGCCAACAAACTTATTGAACACTTCAGGACCTTTTATAGAGATGAAATTACAGTTGCTCTTATTGGCAACTGCTTTTGCAAGAAGCGTCTTACCTGTTCCAGGGAGGCCATACAATAAAATTCCGCGAGGTGGATGTATCCCCATCGTCTTGAAAGCTGCAGGATGCTTCAAAGGCCACTCAATAGTCTCAATAAGCTTCTTCTTCACATCTTCAAGCCCACCGACATCATTCCATTGCACTTTAGGTATTTCCACCATCACTTCTCTCATAGCAGACGGCTCTACAACAAGTAATGCATTATTGAAGTCAGAACTGTTGACCTCAATCTTGTCTATGACTTCAGCAGGGATATCCTCATCTTTAAGATTGATGTCAGGAAGAATCCTTCGAAGAGAACTCATAGCTGCTTCTTTACACAAAGCATTAAGGTCAGCGCCCACATAACCATAAGTTACATCAGATATCTTTGAAAGATTGACATCTTTTGTAAGTGGCATGTTGCGGGTATGTATCTGCAGAACCTCTTTTCGCCCATCTCTTGTAGGAACGCCAATCTCAATCTCCCTGTCAAATCGGCCACCTCGTCGTAAAGCAGGATCAATAGAATTAACAATATTTGTAGCAGCAATGACAATGACCTGGCCACGTCCCTTAAGGCCATCCATAAGAGATAGAAGCTGCGCAACCACACGCCTTTCAACCTCACCTGAATTTTCCCTTTTCGGAGCAAGAGAATCAATCTCATCAATAAAGATTATAGACGGTGCATTATCCTGTGCTTCCTTAAACTTTTTACGAAGATTCTCCTCACTCTGGCCATAAAACTTACTCATCAGTTCAGGTCCTGCAATTGAATAGAAATTAACTCCTGCCTCAGCAGCAACAGCCCGTGCAAGCAAAGTCTTCCCAGTACCGGGAGGCCCATACAGCAAGACCCCTTTAGGAGGCTCTATACCTAACTTCTGGAAAAGTTCAGGATGCTTAAGAGGAAGCTCAATCATCTCGCGGACTTTCTTCACTTCTTCATGCAGGCCACCTATATCTTCATAAGTTATACTGACTGCACTTTCTTCAGCAATATCTACTGCCTCACTCAAGACCTTGATTTCAGTCCTTTCAGTTATCTTTACAATGCCTCTTGGGTCAGTATCAGCAACCATAAGCGTCAAATTAGAAAAGCCAAAACCACCAAGCATGCCTCCGACTAAATCATCCATCCCAAGAAGATCGCTCAGGTCAGGCTGTCTCCTGCGAGATCCAATAGATGGAGAGACAATATCACCTTTTGTGACAATCCTTCCCGCAACAAAACCTTTTATCTCAGACCCCTGCATACTAAGCTTCATATTTTTATCTGCAGGAGCTACAGTAATCTTTTTGGCTTCATGAAGTTCCGCTGGTCTCAGAATGACTTTCTCACCAATACCAGTACCGGCATTGCGCCTGGTATAGCCATCCATCCTTATTATCTTAAGCCCTGCATCAGAAGGATACGGCCGTAAGACAATCACACCAGTTTTTCTTTTTCCTTCAATTTTGCATACATCACCTTCCCGAAGGCCAAGTTGATGAAGTATCTGCGTATCAATCCTGACAATACCCATACCAATATCTCTTTGCGCATTTGAAGGAATCTCACCCACACGCACCTGAATTTCCTTAACATTTTTCATACCGCTCTTATCCATACAAATCCACCATAATTCCATCATAAATTAATATTTTTCTCTTTCAATATTCTTATCTGTTGCGGTGTCAACACAACATCAAAGACATCATACTCTACTTTTCTCTTCCATGCATCCATATACTCTCTTATCAGTGCAAGATCACTGCATGATATCATAAACAAGCTCTTATCAACCTTCATGAAAGGTATCTCATCCAAAAGTCCTTCTTTATAATATTCATAATCACCATAGCTTTTTCTTATCTTCTGTCTCCAGCCGTAAAGTTTCCTGTAAAATTTGTTCCTTTCATAGTCTGACTCAAATCTGTCGCTTCTCACCGAAAAGGAAACAAGCACCGCTTTTCTTACGACCATATATAAAATATGATTGCACATCAATATAAATGTTTTGTTTAAGTAAATCTAATAATATACAATAAGATTTATAAATGTTTTGTTTAAGAGAACTAAACTAAAAAAAGAAAAAAATATAAAAATAATCTAAGAGTTTACGAGATTATCGTATATTTCTGAAAACGTTTTATTAACAAATATTTCACCAGCAGTCTGGAGAATTGAAGGAACAGCATCTAAATAAAC
>JAUVES010000094.1 GCA_030594675.1 Candidatus Nanohaloarchaea archaeon | reverse complement strand
GGGCTTATGCCATGTATCCACCTTGGTGTGAAGGGCATTGAATGGAACTTTGTTCTTGCAAGAACCATGATCTGCCGTGCTGCGTTCAGGCGGACAGGCCTGTTTTCAATATACCGGAAGATCTGGACCTTGTTTGTCTCTTTCACTGAACCGTTTCCGTCTGTTGCAAAAGGCTCGATTGCAACTGCCATATCCTCTTCTAAGACATCCTTAGTATCAGTCTTGATGTTTGGAATATTGAATCCTGAATGAAGCTCATAAGAGCCAAGAACATGGCCTGAAAGATTGACTATAGGCCTGTATCCTCTTGATGTTATCTCTGACGATATCGCTTCACCTATATCACCCAAGTTTGTGCCTGGTGTCGCCATCTTAAGGGCTTTTTCAAGTGCAGACTTTGCGGCATCATTCATGTCTTTATAGTCCGGATTTAAGCATATTGTTGTTGCTGTATCTGCTATACTCCCATCTATCATCACACCGATATCAAGCTTTACTATATCATTTTCTGCTATCTTTGATGTATCAGTTACCAGGGGTGTGCTGTGGGCAGATATGTCATTTATTGATACTGTTGTCGGGCATGCAAGCTCTGCGCCGGCATCTTTTATTGCCTGCTCTGTCTTTTCTGCGAGATCTAAGACTGACAATCCTGGCTTTATGAGCTTTTTTGATGTGTTTAGAACTTTTGCTGCTATCTTTCCTGCTTTTGTGTAGTTGTTGAAAGTCTGATTATCCATGGTGTGTGTTTCATAGAAATATTTAAATAGGTTTGTTTTTGGTACCTTTGAGATTTGGTGTATCGAGCCACAGTAACCAGCAGAGGTTGTCAACAAACTATATCCCAGCCCTAAAAACTATGGGTTTAAAGGTGATGGGATGAAATACAGAAATGTAATTGGATTTGTTTGTGTCTTCTTCCTGTCTGCCGCCATAACCCTTGTTCAAGCCTGTACCGCATACCAGCCAACCACTGTATGGATGATTGCTCCTGAAATCGCACTCAACATAGATGCTGCGAATATCAATGTCGGTGATATCCAGACAATATACCTTGATGTAGTTAATCCAAACAACTATATCGCATCAGGCAACCTTTCAATAAAGATAGGCCGCCAGACAGATGCAGGACCATACGAGTATCTTGCAGAGAATGTTATTGAAAGCGAGCTTGTGCTGAATATTGAGGCAGGCAGCACGATGAACCTTTCATATAACTGGAGTTCTGCAGGATGTATGGAAGGTACATACAAGGTGTATGTAAAGTTTGACTACAATGGAACTTACACAACAAGGTATAAGACATTTGGTGTGATTGCCGGATCTAACGATACCATACCAGATGACAATGAAACAGATGACGGTGGTGAGCAGGGCGGAGAAGAAGTGCTTGAAATTATAAGTGTTTATGAAACTGTGGACTTCGGGGCCATATCTATGATTGGCGTAAAGTATGAGAGCGGCTCCGAAAGCCATGATAAACTAAGGGTGGTGGGTTATGTCTCAGGACCTAAAAAAGTGAGCAATGACCTTAACGGGAAGACTATATACAAGAGTTTTTGCTATGCAAATACAGGGCTTGAGTTGCATGATATACATGAAGACAGTACATTTTTCTTGAATATACCTCTCGCAATCAAGGATAACTGCGATGGGGCGTATGATTTGGGAGATTATGAGGTGACTGTCAGGGCATGCGTGCATGAGGACGAGGCATGGGTGTATTACAGAGATTCTGCACTTAAGAAAAAAAGATATATCAGGATTGAAGAAAATCAGAGATGTGATAAAGATGTATCATATTGTGAAGAGTGCGAGGAATGTGCAGATATTGGTGATGCTGAGAGTTTCTGTGCAGACATGATAGATTGTTCGGATGTTGAGAAAAGTCTTCCTATGATGGAAAAAAGGCAGATCTATGATGTTGTGGAGTTTGATGAGAATGTCTATACTGGCGAAGTGTTCAGGACAAAGATAACTGTGTTCAATAATCTGAGTGAGAGTGAGAGCGGGATGATTTACTCTTATGTCTATGATAATAAGGTTCTTTTATCTGACGGATTTGATGGAGGGGTATGGTCGCATAACTGGAATGCGAACAAGGTAGATTTTGAGGTTTCGCCTTATTCTGATGAGACTGTCACTCTTGTGAACAGGGTAGGAAATCTTACGGCAGGGCTTTATACATTCAGGGCACGGCTTTTCTTTCGGGGAGAAAAGTATGATATTACAAGACGGATTGCTGTGCTTGAGGATACAGGGGTTTCTGAAGACAGGATTGTTTTAGAATGCAATTGTTCCGGGAATCTTGGTGTTGTAAATATCAGAAATATTGACAGTTCTGATGTAAATGTCAGCTACTATATTCTTGGTGATGGGTGGTGGGATTTCGGGTCTGTCAAGGTGAAGAAAAAGTCTTCTAAGAAGATTGATTTTGCTGTTGATGATTCTGGTTCGGAAGTGCTTGTAATCGGTGGCGGTCGGGACTTACATAAGTGTTATGTAAGCTGTTCTGATGATGATTTTGAGAGTGGTTCGGAGGATGAGATTACAGGGATGATGCTGTATGAGGAGAGAGAAGAAAAGAAAGGGTTTTTTGCGTGGTTTTTGGGATTGTTTGGGTTGTGATTGAGAGTTACATGTTTATCTTTTTTTACTAGATCATAGGGTTTAATCAGTTCTTGATTTTCGCAAATATCATCATTTTTTCTTTGAGAAAGAAAAAAGGCCTTTCTGTGTACCTTTGTTCAGGAGATTGTCTTCTGTGATGCCGACTGCTGATAAGATCCTTAATGCTGCGGGCAATACCTGATTGTTTATGTAATAGTCAGGGTCGTAATCCTGTGCAAACTTTGATATGACTGCGCGGTCGCTTATGCTTCCTGTGCCTTTTGTTATTATGTACTGGATGACTGTGCCAGGCTCTATCTTTATGCCTTTATCTGCTGCCTTCTTTGCTGCTGCCACATGAGGACCTACCAGGACATATTTTGATAAGGGCATTGTTATCTGGCTGTGGATAATTAAGGATTCCATGTCTGCCTTTCCGGTTTTCAGGATTTCAATTACTTTTTTTACGCTATCTACTGCTTCGTCTTTTTTATCATTGAGAACTAGCCTCATCACCTTTTCCTGTGTGTCTTTTGCAAGGGCTGACCAATCCCGTCTTACCCTTTCAAAGCCTCTTACTTTTAGCTCGCCTGTATCTGATAAAAGGGCATATCTTTTCTTTGCGCCGCCTGTTCCTGACTTTTTTGTTGTGAAGATTCCGCTTTTGAAGCTGCCTTCAAATTCCAGCTCCATCATCCCAGGGAGGTTGGTGTTTATCTGGTTTAGGAAGGAGCTTATGTCTTGCTTTGTTTTATTAGTTGTAAGTAAAAATAGCGAATCAGTATCGCCATAAATCGTTTTCAGGTCAAAATCTTTTGCTGTATCTATTGTGTGATGGATGTAGTTTCTTCCGAATGCTGTGACTGACTCGGCGCATTCCCGCTTATACCATCTTGATCCTGCAAAGCCTAGGTAGCCGTAAAAGGCATTTGCCACAGTCTTGAAGGCGTACTGCTTCTTGTCAAGGAGGATGTACTGCTGGCTCTTTTTTTCTGATTTTTTCATCTCTGCCTTGACTTCTGCCCTTCCTTTCAGGAGCTCTTCTAAGATTATTGGGATGAAACCTCTTCTCTTTTCGCAGAAATAGTATGGAAAGCCAGGGACTTTGTTTTTCTTTGTAGTTTTGCAGCAGGGGCAGTTCAGGGTTTCGGGAGATATGTTGTGGGATACTATTATTGATGGGTACAAGGACTTGAAATCAAAGACTGCGATGTCTTTATGAAGGCCTGGCTCCGGCTCTACGACAAAGGCACCCTCTATCGCTTCTATCTTTTTCCTGTCTGCTATTGTCTCTGATTGCGGCCTGTTGGGAACCACTATGTTCATGAGGGCTGCTTTCTTCATAGCAAGGGACTCTACAAGCTGGCCGTATGTCGATCTTGAGGCGTCGAAAGGTATCTGGTTTGTCAG
>JAUVES010000047.1 GCA_030594675.1 Candidatus Nanohaloarchaea archaeon | reverse complement strand
CCTCATGGATTTCTTTGAATCAGAAAAGATCCATATACAAGGTCTTATAGTAAATAACTATTCCGCAAACCACAGCCACTGGAACGCAGAAAAATCACTCTCAGAATGGCTAAAAGAAAACAACATCCCTGCAATCACAGGAATAGACACAAGAGCACTCACAAAAAAGCTGAGAGAAAAAGGCACAATGCTCGGGAAAATAAAGATAGAAGATAAAGACACAGAAATAACAGACCCCAACAGAATAAATCTTGTAAAAGAGGTAAGCTGCAAAGAAATCATAAGATACAGTAAACAAAACAAAAAAATAGTCCTTATAGACTGCGGCGTAAAACACAACATAATAAGATGTTTCTTAAAACGAAATACAGAAGTGATAAGGGTTCCCTGGGATTACAATCCATTAAATCTAAATGAGCCCTTTGATGCAGTCTTCATAACAAACGGGCCTGGCGACCCGCAGCAATGCAGAGCAACAATAGACAACATAAAAAACATAATGGACACAAGACCAGATCTTCCAATACTTGGGATCTGTCTTGGAAACCAGCTCCTTGCCCTCGCATCTGGAGCAGACACATACAAGCTCAAATATGGTCATAGAGGGCAGAATCAGCCCTGTACAGACACAATAACAAAAAAGTCATATATTACCTCCCAGAACCACGGCTTTGCCATAGATGAAGACACCTTAAAAGATAACTGGGTAGTATGGTTCAAAAATGCAAACGACAATACAGTAGAGGGTATAATGCACAGGACAAGGCCGCTCATGTCAATCCAGTTCCACCCGGAAGCCTCATGCGGCCCGACAGACACAGAATTCATATTTGACAGTTTCATAAAATTGATGCAGGAGAATAAAAGATGAAAAAGATAAGCAAAGTCATCCTCTTGGGAAGTGGTGCATTGAAGATAGGCCAGGCAGGAGAGTTTGACTACTCAGGAAATCAGGCAATAAAGGCAATGAAAGAAGAAGGTATAGAAGTCATCCTTGTAAATCCAAACATCGCTACAATACAGACCGATAAGGGTATGGCTGACAAGATATATTTTCTGCCTGTAAATCCAAAGTTTGTAGAAAAGATAATTGAAAAGGAAAGGCCGGATGGAATACTATTATCCTTCGGAGGCCAGACTGCCCTGAACTGCGGCGTAGAGCTAAATGACAATGGCACACTCAAAAAATACGATGTAGAAGTCCTCGGCACCTCAATAGACACAATAAAGCACACAGAAGACAGAGATCTTTTCGTAAAGAAATTAGATCAAATCAATGTGAATACACCAAGAAGCATAGCAACATCAACACCAGAAGATGCAATAAATGCAGCAGACAAAATAGGATATCCTGTAATGGTGCGCATAGCATTCGCTCTGGGTGGTATGGGTAGTGGCATGGCAAAAGATAGAAACGAACTAAAAGACCTCCTGAAAAAAGCATTCTCTCATTCAAACCAGATCCTGATAGAAGAATATCTTGGTGGATGGAAAGAAATTGAATATGAAGTAGTAAGAGACAAGAACGATAACTGCATAACTGTCTGCAATATGGAAAACTTTGATCCTTTAGGAATCCACACAGGAGAAAGCATAGTTATAGCACCCTCGCAGACCCTGACAAACAAAGAATACCACATGTTAAGGGAGATAGCGATAAAGACAATAAAGCATCTGGGAATAATCGGAGAGTGCAACATACAATACGCCTTAGATCCAAAAAACGAGGATTACAGGGTGATAGAAGTCAATGCCAGGCTATCCCGCTCATCAGCTTTGGCATCAAAAGCAACAGGATACCCATTAGCATTTGTTGCAGCAAAGCTGGCAATAGGAAAAAATCTGTCAGATATAAAAAACAGCATAACAGAAGTCACCTCTGCCTTCTTTGAGCCGGCATTAGACTATATCGTCGTGAAAATCCCCAGATGGGACTTAAAAAAATTCAGAAATGTCTCAAAGACAATAGGAACTGAGATGAAAAGCGTAGGAGAAGTCATGTCTATAGGCAAAAGCTTTGAGGAAGCTGTCCAGAAAGCGATAAGAATGCTAGACATAGGCATGAACGGATTCGTATGCAACAACAATGTGTCATTCAACAGCATAGAGCACGAGCTCAAAAACCCTACTGACAGAAGAATATTCGCAATAGAAAAAGCATTCAATATGAATATGTCTATAGATAGCATACATAATATAACAAAGATTGACAAGTGGTTTTTGGAAAAGCTCAAAAACATACATGACATAAAACAGCATCTCAAAAATGATATAAATGCCAATGATCTTCTTGAAGCAAAGAAAGCAGGTTTCTCGGACTATCAGATTGCAATGATAAAAGGCATAACAGAGGATAACATACGAAAATTAAGGCACACAATGCATATCCTCCCTTCAGTAAAGCAGATAGATACTCTTGCAGGTGAATTTCCTGCAAAGACAAACTATCTATACCTCACCTACCACGGCAATGAGCATGATATACAATTCACAGGCAACAGCAATTCAGTGATGATAATTGGTGGTGGGCCATACAGGATAGGCTCATCAGTAGAATTTGACTGGTGCTGCGTCACTGCAGCAAAGACAGCAAAAAAAACAGGTCACAAGACAATAATGATAAACTGCAACCCTGAAACAGTATCTACTGATTATGATGAATGCGACCGCCTGTATTTTGAAGAGTTAAGCTTTGAAAGGATACAGGACATATACTATCTTGAAAATCCGAAAGGCATAATATTATCAATGGGTGGCCAGATACCTAACAACCTTGCAATACCCTGCTATCACAAACAGATAAAAATATTAGGCACAAGTCCGCAAAATATAGACCGGGCAGAAGACCGTAACAAGTTTTCAGCACTCCTTGATACTCTTGAAATAAAGCAGCCTGACTGGATAGAAGCAAAAAACATAGATCAGATGAAACAGTTTGCCAAAAAGGTCGGCTACCCTCTCATAATAAGGCCCTCTTATGTCCTGAGCGGCGCAGCTATGAACATAATATCATCCGAAGATTATATGGAAAAATACATGAACGAAGCAGCAGCAATCAATTCCAGCCACCCTGTAGTGATGTCCAAATTCATACTGGATGCAAAAGAGATAGAGCTGGATGCAGTTGCACAGGATGGAAAGATAAAATTATACGCAATAAGCGAGCATATAGAAAATGCAGGGATCCATAGCGGTGATGCAACAATAATTCTTCCGGCACCGAGACTTTATTGGGAAACTGAAAGAAAGATAAGAGATATAGCAGCAAAGACAGCACACTCCTTAAACATTACAGGGCCTTTCAATATCCAGTTCATAGCAAAGGACAATGATGTGAAAGTGATAGAATGCAACTTAAGAGCATCAAGAAGCTTTCCTTTTGTATCAAAAGTGCTCGGCCATAATTTCATAGAGCTGGCAACAAAAGCAATTCTTGGCATCCCTGTAGAAAGGGTCAAGATAGATATCCTTGATCTTGATTATGTAGGCATAAAGACCTCACAGTTCTCGTTTTCACGGCTTAAGGGTGCAGATCCATTAGCTTCTGTTGAGATGGCATCCACAGGAGAGGTAGGATGTTTCGGAGACGATGTCTACGAGGCATTCATGAAATCAGTAATATCAACAGGTATGAAAATACCTCAAAGAAGCATACTCATATCAGTCAGCGGCGATGTAAACAGGTACCGTCTTTTAGACAGCATAAAGATGCTCAAAGACATGAATTTCACAATATACTCCACTGAGCACACAAACGAGTTCCTGAAAAAAAACGATATAGACACAACTTATATATACAAGATAAGCCAGAAAAAAAGTCCCAATGTCCTAAAATATCTTGCAGACAGAAAACTCTGCCTGATAATAAGTATATCAAAAGATCATACACCATTAAGTCCCGATGATGACAATGTGATGATGAGAAAGATGGCAGTCGCATATTCCATACCTTTGATAAGCAATCTTCAGCTTGCAAAGATATTCATAAAAGCGTTATCAACACACACACATGATGATTTAAAAATTAAATCCTGGGATGAATACACAGAAAAGATAAGTGTTTAGCATATCTTACCTATAAGATACCCATTCATAGCCTCAACAACCTCAACTTCAACAGTTGTACCAAGTTCACCATAATCAACAACAATTGGCTTGTACGCAAAATTTCTGCCGATAAATCCTCCTTTCTCCCCGACCTTGCTCAAAAGAACTTCACCTTTCCATCCGACCCATCTCTTATTCTTCTCAAGGGCAACATCGCAGACAACGTCTGTAAGTGTCTTGGCACGCATCTTGATTATATTGCCATCAACCTGCTCCATTTCAGAAGCTCTTGTCATAGGTCTTTTACCGTACCTGGAAATATTTACAATATCTGGCTTATACTTTTTCACAAACTCAACACTCTCTTGAAACTGTTCATCTGTTTCACCGGGAAACCCTACAATTATGTCAGTTGAAAAAGTAAAATTAGGCAGTCCGCCAGTAAAATCATCAATAATCTCACCTGCCCCGGCTGATGTATATCTTCGGCCCATAGCCTTCAACACCTCATCAGAGCCAGACTGTACAGGCATATGAACAAACCGGTACATCTTCTTATTTATAAGCGCAGTAATAAGGTCGCCCTGTATAGATTTGATATGGTCTGGGTTCATCATACCTATCCGTATCCTGAAGTTTCCCTCGATAGCTGTGACCTTCCTTAAAAGTGCAGGAAGCTTTACTCCTGTATCAAATCCATAGCATCCACAGTCTTGTGATGTAAGCCATATCTCTTTGCATCCATCAGTAACAGATTTCTTTACATCATCAACAATAGAATGTACAGGAAATGACCTCAAAGCACCTTTTGCGCTTCGCACGATGCAGTATGCGCAGTCACCGAGACAGCCTGTAGATATCTGGGCAATATTTATCACAGGATTTATCCTGACTTTAGGTAAGCACACCATGCTAGTCGGTTTGGAACCCACCATGATAACCTGTTCTCCATTCTCAATCCTGCGCACAGTCTCACTTATATCTCTCATCTCATTGACTCCGATAATAGATACATCAGGATGCACTTCCTCAATCATCTCTTTCTGCACCTCGCTCATACACCCGGCAACAAGAATCTTCTTTGAACTGTATCTGAGCTTTTCAAGCCGCCTTATAATTTTCCTTTCAGTCTGTGTCTTCACAGTGCAGGTATTGATAATCAGTAGGTCTGCATCCTCTTCACTTGAAAGCCTGTACCCTGCCTTTACAAGAAGCCCTCCCATAATTTCAGAGTTGGACTGGTTTGCAGAGCATCCATATGTCTCGATAAATATATTCATATATATAGATTGATAAGTACTTTTTTAAATATTAAACAAAAAGTAAAGACAATGATATCAAAAATACTCGGCCTGGCAGATATGCTTGCAGTCATCCTGATATCTCAGACATTCAGATTAAATCTTGAAGGAAGTATATTTTTTATAATCCTCCTGCTCCTCATATTCCAGAAAGGTGCCCTGTTCACGATATGCAACATAAAATCAGGAAATTATCTCGGCTGGATGGGTTATGTAGACCTTGCAGTCTCTTTCTTCCTTTTCATGATGCTTGTAGGAAACCCAATCTCAGTCCCGTCA
>JAUVES010000114.1 GCA_030594675.1 Candidatus Nanohaloarchaea archaeon | reverse complement strand
CAATAATGATTTTATTTTTGAATATGGAAATGGAACTGCTAAGGATCAAGTACATTCAACTTTTGATTGGACTGTAGGGCAGTGGTATTATTTGGTTGCCACTTATGATGGAATTGATACAACTAAAATTTACAGAGATGGAGTATTAAGTACAACTGATACTAATGGTATAGGTGCTATAGATTCTTCGACGCATTCTCTCCGTATTGGTAGGAGAAGAGGAGCATTATATTCATTTTTCAACGGCACAATAGACGAAGTCCGCATCTGGAACCGTGCCCTCTCCCCTGAAGAAATCAATGCTTCCTACAACACAGGACTGCACAGATTATACCACAATTTCACTGACTTAGAAGACGGCACCTACAACTACACCGCCTACGCCCAGGACTTGGCAGGGAATGTCAACAGCACAGAAACCAGAACATTGACAATAGACACAACATCACCGACAATAACAATAGAATCTCCGGTGAACAACTCCTACACGATTGATAACACGCCTCAAATGGATGCGTCAATAAGCGACGACAACATCAACTCCGCGTGGTATTCCCTTGACTCCGGCTCTAATGTATCCTGTAGCAGCACAACCGCATGCCTCTACAATATGACGAAGAACTGGGTTGTCGGGGCTGGTGGGGATAATTGGAGTGGGAATGTTACGCATAGTAATACGACCGAGAATATTGATGGAAATATCGGACTTGCGACTAAAAATGATAGTTCTGGCCCAAATAACCCTGCGCTCTCAACTGATGTGAATACTTCAGAAATTAATGTAAGTGATGGAACAAGGAAATGGGTATTTAAAGAGGATTCTGATTTTTGGAATCCGAGGGAGTTCTACCACAATAATGTGGGCGGCGGCTCTACTGACATGATCTCAGAAAATCCATATTCTGGCAATAGCTTCTGGGGGAAGGGAGTTGGAGATGTGCCTGGTGGAACTAATGAGTTGTCTCTTTTAGAGGATTCACAGAGTAGAACGAGGGTAAAAGTTACTAATTCTAATGGCCATACTCTAGAGGTCACAATATACCCAACAGGAAAATATTATGCAAGTTACAACATAGTTAGTGAGTTGGGTCCTGAGTGGGGGGGCTTTGGTACCTATTATGGGAGCAGGGTGCCCCAATTATATAGTGGCAGTGCATGGAATGATATAGCAAAAACTTGGGTTGTGAGCGATACAGATGGAAATGAATATGCCGGGATAATTTGGTGTCCTTATACTACTTCTATGGCTATGGCTGACCAATTTGATGGTATTTGTAGCGGCAGTGACCACGTTCTTGTCCGTTCTGCCAGTGCAACTTTGAACGGCGCTGGGCAGATATTGATAGATGCAAGCAATTACAGAGCCACAACTACTATGAGGGATAGCATCAGTGATGACTACAGAAATCCGGCAAACACAACAAATGGAAATCTAACAATGACTACAGGAACGTGTATAAGTGATTGTTATAACGAAAGTGTTGGAGCTTATATATTCAATGCTGATAATAATCAAGTTAAGTTTAATATCTCTGGAGAGACCTACACAAGATACAAACCAGTTTTTGAGATACATAACTATACGGCATCTGTTTTGCAAATTGTTAAAATGAATGGAACTATACTGACAAGAGGTATTGATTATAACATTGATTTCAAGAACAATAGTGGAACAACAAATATAGTACTCATGCAATATCTAAGCGACATAAACACTAGTGCAGAATTTGATATTAAGATTGAGTATAAACCTTCAGGCAACCTAACCTCAATAACAAAAGACGCCGAACAGGTAGAAGGCACGGGCTCCGTCTGGAACCAGATCAAGTTCGACGGAACAGTCCCGGCAAGCACGAATGTCTCAATCTACATAAACAGCACATCCAACCCCGAATACACCCTTCTGCAAGCTGCCGCAACATCAGGCACATTCTACGAGCTCCCGGCAGCTTACCGGGAAAGATATGCATCATGGAGGCTGGAATTCAAGACAAACGACTATTCAACCACCCCAGAGATATCTTCTGTAGCTTTTGGTGCATCACTCATAGATGGAGAACATAATGTAACAGTTTACGCCGACGACCTTGCAGGCAACGAGAACTCACTAATACATTATTTCACAGTTGACACAACAAACCCCGACATATACTTCGTCCCGCCCACCCCCGACGATGGCAACATCACAAACAATACTTATGCCTACATCAATGTCACAGCGACAGACATAGGCAGCCCCAACAACATCACCGCCTTCATAGACTGGAACAACAGTCTGGTCGGCTGGTGGAGGTTCAACAACGAAACGGGCGAGAACTCAACATTCTTCCGCGACTGGTCAAGTTACGGCAACAACGGAACATGCTACGGAGAAAATTGTTCAAACTATACAACATCAGGCAAGTTCGGCAAAGCACTGGAATTTGACGGGAGTGAGGATTATGTTCAAACAGCAAGCAATGAATTAAAAACCGCAAATAGTTTTACAATAAGTGTTTGGTTCAAAGCTAATGCCACCGATTATGCACATCATATCATTTGGCAGGGAGACGGAGTGGGCAATGGTTGGGCTAATGGAGTTGCTGACCAAGAACACGAGATGCACATATCTATAGGCAATTATAATAATGGAGTTGCAGATAATAAATTATCTTTCTTTTTAGGATATATTGACCCGCCTGATGCGAACATATTAAGTATATCAGTCGATTTTACTGATACTTCTAATTGGCATCAGGTTGTAGTGATAGTTGATAACTTGGATTCTTCACCTTCAGCAGAAATGTTTTTAGATGGTATGCCTATAGGAACATCAACAGGAACTACAACGGGGACTTCCCGAATAACTTGGGATACTAATTTACGCATTGGAAGACCAGGTCTCACAACAAGATTTTTTGCTGGCACCATCGACGAAGTAAAGATCTGGAACCGTGCCCTTTCCGCCGAAGAGACCAACGCCTCCTACAACGCAGGGCTTTATAGATTATACCACAACTTCACCAACCTCGCCAACGGCAACTACACCTACACCGCTTACGCACAGGACCTGGCAGGGAATGTCAACAGCACAGAGACAAGGAATATCACAATTAGTGCTCCAGACACAACCAACCCAGACATATACTTCGTAGATCCCACACCGGACCCCGACGAATACAGGAGTGAAGATTACGCCTACGTCAATGTAACAGCAACAGACACAAGCAACATCACCGCCTTCATCGACTGGAATAACTCCTTGGTCGGCTGGTGGACCTTCAATAGTGACACTGTTCTTTCCAACGGCACAGTGTATGATAATTCTACATGGAATAATCACGGCACTATGATAAATTTCACTTCGAATACAACAGTTACCGGGAAATTCGGAAAGGCTCTGGAGTTTGACGGAGTGGATGATTATGTCAATGCTGGAAATGATGCGAGTTTGAATATTACTGGTGCTATAACAGTTTTAATGCAAGTAAAAGGAACTGCTCAACATAATAGACATGTTGCTTCAAAATATGACACTGGTGCAACTAAACGTTCTTGGTTGATGTGTTCATCTCAATATGATAACACTAAACT
>JAUVES010000012.1 GCA_030594675.1 Candidatus Nanohaloarchaea archaeon | reverse complement strand
TCGCACTTTTGAACCCAGGTCACAGGCGTGAGAGGCCTGAATGATTGCCGGACTACACTACAGGAGCACATACAACATCAGTTAATGTACATGTATCTTTTAAATAATTTACGTTAGATATAATAGTTAGTCGTGATGCGTATGCGAGCCCATACGGGGGCCGGTGGTCTAGTTGGTTATGACAACGCCTTGACGTGGCGTAGATCGAGAGTTCGAATCTCTCCCGGCCCATTGATTTTGAAGTGTAATAGAGATAATTGAAGTCTAAGATTATATCTCCAATTCTTCCAGAGTTTTGCTGATTTTGTTTTCTAATTCAAGTATTTTCTTTTTAATTACTTGTGGCTTTTCGTATTGAACTTCTTCATATTCAATTTCTTTATATTTTGAAATGCTCAGATCATATTCATTTTCTTTAATTTCATCAAATGGCACAAAGAAACATTTTGCTTTTCTGTCTTCGAATTTTTCCTTGTCTCTCTTCCTGAATTTTTCAATTATATCCGGTATGTTTCCTTTTCCGTCTATGAAAGTCCTTTTATCATCTAAACTGTAGCCGTCAGAGGTCATATCATAAAACCAGACCTTTTCAGTAGGTTCTCCTTTTGTAAAAACAACTATCCCTGTAGAAACTCCTGCATACGGCTTAAATACTCCTGACGGCATTGAGATAACTGCATCCAGCCGGCACTCTTCAAGCAGTTTTTTCCTGATTTTTTTATGAGCATTTGAATTCCCAAATAATACACCGTCAGGCACAATTACTGCGCATTTTCCCCCGCTTGACAATATGTTGTACATTAATTCAAGAAAGAGTATCTCTGTTTTCTTGGTCCTTATAGTAAAATCTCCGCTAAGTTCAGATTCATCAATGCTTCCTTTAAATGGCGGGTTGGCTAACACAATATCATAGTGGTTTTCTTCATCATATCTGGTTGAAAGCGTATTTAACTGCTTAATGTTTGGATTATTGATGCCATGCATCATTAAGTTCATTAAAGATATTCTAACCATGGTCTGTTCAAAATCAAATCCAGTCAATGTGCTTTCTTTTAATGTTTTCCACTGGTCTTCGTTTAATTTGTCTCCCTTGAAATTGTATTCATTCCCATGCTCATCCATTTTAATGAAATCTTTAGAGGTATTTTTCTTCAAAATATATTCATAAGATGATATGAGGAATCCTGCGGTTCCGCAGGCGGGGTCGCAGATGTAGTCGCCTATTTTTGGGTTTGCTAGTTCTACCATCATCTTGATAATGTGGCGCGGTGTCCTGAACTGGCCGTTTTTCCCTGCGGTTTTTAGTTCTGATAGGAGATATTCGTAGATATCGCCTTTTGTATCCCTGTTCTGCTCTTTTATGTGCATGCTGTTTATGATTTTTACTGCTTCAATGAGAAGGGAGGGGGTTGGTATTGAGAATACTGCATCTTTCATGTATTTGGAATAAAGAGAATTTTCACTGCCGAGGTTTCTTAAGAACGGGAATACTTTATCTCTAACATGCGCAAGAATTGTATCTGCAGGGAGATTTGTCCATTCTGACCATTTGCAGTCTTCGTTGCCTTTGAAGAGTGATGTGTATTTTTCTTCTTTTAGTTCTGCATTTTGTTCTCGCGCAATGTCTTCGTTTTGGAGGCGCTTCATAAAAAGCAGATAAGACATCTGCTCAATCGCCTGGAGCGGATTCGAAATCCCCCCGCTCCAGAATTTATCCCATAATTGGTTTATCTTTGATTTTAGTTCCGTATCTAACATATTAACACACCCTTTCTATCTAATAAAATACTTTCAACCATCCGTACTATTGCTCCGGAGATTGAATTTCCTATAACACTGTAAACGTAAAACTCAAAAAAAACCAATACGTTCTCATCAGATATTGGCAAATTTGAGATAATTTTTAAAGCATAGATTAATAGAGGCATAACAAAAACAAGGGCTGCCAAAACTTCAATTCTTCTTCGGGTATCTCTAATCTCATTTGCCAAGGCAGCATATCCAACAGCCACAAGAATTGCTTGAACAATTATCAGGCTTATAATCATTTCATTCATTTACGTCAACTCTCCTTTGAATGCTTTTTGCATAAGCGCATTGAATAAATCATCAATCTGCGCCTTTGACTGTTTTTGCGCATAGCGCATATCCTCAACCTTTTCAACAATAGAAGCAAACTTTTGCTGGAGTTCAATTGGCGGTCTTATTAATTCGTGGCTTTGAATTGCTCTTGTATTGATTACATTCTGAGTGCTACCACCTAATTTGTTCCCTAAACTAGACAAATTCGAATTAGTATTAAAACAATGAGTAAAAAATATAGAATTATACTTTTCTTTATTTGGTCTTACAATGACTACATTTAAAGAATTAGCAACTCCCAATTCTTTAGTAACTAATGAAGCTTGACCGTTTGTTCCATGTCTTGCAATTAATAAATCTCCTTCCTTAAGCTGAGATTTTTTTTGCTTTTCATGAAATACTTTAGTAACATATTTTAACTTATCCAAATTTAAATAATTCTCTTTAATATTTCCAGTTCTTATCATAGGGACGCCATTTTCTTTAGAAGTATAATATTTATTACAAGGACCAACATAGCTAACACAAATTTTTTCAACATTTGTGTTTAATACTTCTTTAGACCATTCATTAGGATTCTTAACAGGGTCCCAAAACATCTCCAGAAAAACGCTTTTCAAAAACTCATCCGTCAGCGCATCAGCTTCCTTTCTCCATTCCGTGAGCTTTTCAGCCTTTTCAAGAACAGCAACGATTTTCTTCTGGATTGGAAGTGGTGGAACTAAAATTTTGATTTTATCAAAAAAAGACGTAGGAACTCTTTTTTGTCCAGCACTCCCACTCATATTTTGCTCCGCATTTTTTCTTATCGATTTTAATGAAAGATAAAAGTAAATCCACTCAGGAAGTATGTTTTCATTTGGTCTTAAAATATGGAATTCTGTAGAACCAAAACCGATAGATGTCTTTATTCTTGCTATGGCGCCTTTACCATTCTCCATACATGGGGTTATTTTTGCGAAAAGCACATCATTTTTACGAAAGTAGGTGAAACCTTTTTTAACTTCTCCTAACGATTTAACTTGTTGCGAACGAATTTTGCCGCTTTCAGTAACATCAGCCATCCCAAGAAATGTTATCTGCTCGTTATCCGGAAGGTCTCTGATTTCATATTTTTTTGGATTGACAATAGTGACCTTTGAAACGGGGGCATATGTCCAACCTTCAGGCAACTCATTTTCTTTAATCATCTTAAACCCACGCAGTTAACTTGTTTTGATTTTTCACATATTTCGGCATTGCCAGATTATTCTTGTTGTAAAAATTCTCTGGATGTTTTAGAGCAATAGCGATTTTATCCTCAATGTTTTTTTCGTTGAAGTCGTTTAAAGAATATTGTTTCATATTCGCCAGTTCATCAAGGCTGTATTTTGGAAAAAAACTTATGGAGTGGCTATACTCCCATTTTCTATCGAAAATACTTTCAAAGACATCTCTCATGACTTCAGCAACCTCTTTTTTATCTTCTTTACTAGATAAATTAAATCGAAGTTGCGAGAAACTACCTAGAATAATATCAATCAGTTGTATAAACTGAGAATGTTTAACTGATTCCATTTCATTATTTTCAAGATAGATTCTATGGTCATCATTTAGAAAAACGATTTTTTTATTCTCTATATTTATGTCGTTGAATGTTTCAAGTTCCAATTTTTTCATATTCAATTCTGGAAAATATCTATGTTTTTTTTGGCTCCCCTCGTCATGATATATATTTTTTATTTTTACTTTTTCTTTACTATATAAGTAATTTACTCCTCCCTTCACCAATGTTCTAAAGAATCGGTTGTAAATATTCAAATCCGTTTTATTACATCCAAAATGCGCACAATCTAACTTATTTAGATCAATTGCCAAGATGCTGAATTTAATATTTTCCTTTAGAATGACTTTTAATGAAGTCAGCCATTTCTGAGATATTATTTTTCTCTCTCTATGTCTATCAATCTCACTAAAATGTATTTTTGTATTATTTTTATCATGCCATGCTTTTTTACATAATTTCTTGTTGGGACAAGTATCATAAGTATAACTCCATTTGTGGTTTGAAGTGTTAAGGCATCTCTTATTTTCTAAATCATTAACTGCTTTAATCATATCTATTTCTTTGATAAATAATGCCCCTAAAAGTATAACTTCATTTGAATTTGGCCTTATTACTTCGTCACAATAGATATTCAAATCCGTCATTTTTATCTCCTCAAAATATTGCTTGATGCTGATGCAACCTCTTTTTAGTTTTGCTATTGAATAATTCGCACTCTTCTAAAGCTTTCACAATTATATCAGGCAACTCACTTTCTTTAATCATTCTTCAACATCTCTTTAAATTCTTCTAAGTCTATGGCTTTTCCGCCATTTTCATTCACTCTTTTTTTCATCATTCTGTCATTAGTAACAAGAAGAAGATCATTCTTAATTGCGGTCTCGCCAATTAATGCATCTTTAGTATGTCTTTTATTTCCCTTTTTCAAATTATTCAGCATTTTGCCATCACCCAATTTTGCCATTTCAATTCTTGACACATCAAAAACTAAAGATTCTGTAGAGATTAGTTTTGGTCTTAATTCTGCTGATACTAACGATAGCTTGGCTCTTTTATCATTCTCTGAACAGTTATTTATCTCATCTAATTGAACATGAGTTATGTGAAACTCAAATTTTTCTTCATCAATTGTATTTATGTTCAAGTTTCCTGTAGCGATTTCATCATATATATTGCTATCAAAAATAATCTTAATTTTTGTTCTCTTTTTCGTATTAAGTGCCTCAATAAGAAGGTAATCTCTTAACACATTTTCGCCTTTCTCTTTTAAATAAAAATGATAACTATCACCTATCACTCCCTCATTAACCATCGCCTTCAATAATCCACTCTCAAAACCTTGTCTCTTTAAACTCTCATAATCCTCCATAATATTCGAATTATTTGCTTTATCTATCAGTTTTAAAATCTCAATTTTACGCTTATCCATTTACTTCTCCTCCACAATCTCCCAATGCCCCCCTTTATCAGGACCGATGCGCTTTAAAATACCTTTCTTCTTCAATTTAGAAATATTTTCCTCAACTTTTCTTTGAGAAATACCTACTCGCCCGGACAATTCCTTTGCAGAAATACTCTGTTCCCTTTGAATAAAATCAATAATTTTTTGCTGATTTTCAGTTAATTTTTCTCCGACCTTTTCTCCGACCCTTTCTCCGACCCTTTTCTCCACAGTTTTCTCCACAGTTCCTGTCTCTACTCCCAACTCCGGTCTTTTGAAAATAATTCTGAATGAACCGCCGCTTTGTTCAAAACGGGGTCTATCCAACTTCTTCTTAGCTAAAAAACCAATAATATTCAAACTGCCTCTTCCCCATGCATCAATATGCCCTGCATAATAAAACACATTTGCAATAAGGGGGTTTCTCAGGCAGGATTCATGCTCTTTGTATAAATCGCTAATTTTCAAAGTATCGGGCAAATATCCGGGATTTGCAATAACAATATCCGAATCATACATTTTGATATAAGTGAAACTGTTCTCAAAATAATTCCTGTGAATCAGGGCATTAATAACCGATTCCCTTAATGCTTCAATGGGAATCTCCCATTCCTCAACCCTCAGAAGACCCTTTATTTTTGCCTCCAGCCTCAAATGGTCTTTTAAAAAAGAAATACTGCTCTCCAGATTATCAAAAAGATTGCCCCTATAATCTTTCATATCAATAAACTCTTTCTTAAGAACCCCCCTGAACCTTCCGCACTTGACAACATTATTGAGAAAAAACTCAGATGGATTTTTGCCAAAAAGAACAACAGACGCATTCGTTAATTTATTATTGCGGATTAAATCCAGCTTCTTCAATATCAATTCCTTATCCTCTTTATCAATGCTGATTCTTTTTGATTTTTTCGTCAACTCAACAAAATTTTCCAGTATTGCATCATCAATATCATCTAATGTTGCATTTTCACATATCTGGCTGTCCCATCTTATATTCTCACTGTTTTTCTTTAAAATCAGAGTCTCCAGCTCCTTTGCAGACAATTGCCTGTCTTCATCACCAATCCGCATATAAGCCCGCCCATTTGCAAAATACGGAATATTTTTACCTTCAAATTCCACGATAATGCAATCTTTACCATCAATATTTTGTTGATTTATCTTCGGAAATATTTTCGGCTCAATGTGATCGGAAACAGACTTCGAGACATTCCTTATTGTCTGTTCGCCAATATCCTGCCCGATAACGTCTCCGGAATCCCTTACGCCAAAATATAATTTTCCGTGTCTGTGCTTGTTTAGAATAGCAACTATTGAAATAATGGCTTCTTTTAATTCCGATGTAGACCTTTTTAACTCCACAGTTTCAGATTCTTTAATCATTTTTCCCCTCTCAAAATATTGCTCGGCACTGCTACCGATCCTTTTTTTGTCTTGCCAATGAACGATGCGCGCTCATCAAGCCCCCTGCCAATTATCTCCATCAAATTCTCAAGAAAATCCGGCGAAACATTCCGTAGTACCTCAATCTCTTCACCGGTATCCAGCGCAACTGACCATATAAACATATCACTTCCTTTTTCATATCGAATCTTATTTTTACCTGCAACCGTGTGCGGAATCGGCACTTTCAACTCGCGCAGAATCATTTCCCTTATTAGCCCGGAAGGAGAAACCCCCTTCTTTTCACAGAATGCTTTAAACAAGCTAACCTCTTCTCGTGTCATCTTTGCTGAAACAGACTTAAATTCCATACACTGATATGAAAACCAGAATTATATAAATTTATTGTGTCAACCCAAGTTGACAAATCAACGCAAAAGATTTATATAGTTAAGTGCATAATATTACATCTGATGAGTAAGTCCTGTTGAAAGGATGACGGCTCAGGATTGAGCTTAGGACAAGTAAACAGGGTTCGTCAATACTTCTTGTTGAATAAATCCTTTTTTTCCAAAACGATTTTATCCTGTATAATATCCGTGTATTTATTGTGTCCATCTTTCATCATTTTTCTATTATATTTATAACCTAATGCGCCAATAACAAAATCAGTTACCTGCAATCCATAATTTGACTCTGAAGAATCATGATTTATTTTTAAAACAGGAATTTCCCTAAATATTGAGAAAAATTCTGTTTGTATATAGCCCTCAAACTTAATTCTTTGATACTGAGACATGCATTTATCAAGGCAAATAAGTAAATTGTGATTATTTTCCATTTTTTTCAATGGATTTTCAATAAGAATCTTAATCAGATAATTATAGAATATGGGAAGATTATTCCTCAGATTACACTTTACATCGTCTTTTTTTATTATCAGAGCATATATTTCCACATCTAACTCCGCCACCCTCTTTAAAAAACTGTTTCTCACTAAAACAGAAGAATTTGAAAACTTCAATTCTGTTGTTTCTTTAAGTTTTTTTGAGAGTTTTCTCTGCCGAACCTTCTTAGGGATACGATGAAACATCATATTTGTTTTTTCATCATCAATTTTAACACAACAGATAATAAAATATTCACTACCCTGTTTACCGAACCCCAAGTCTCCGCTCTCATCAATATATAAATACGTCATCCAGACACACTCAACACATCTTGATCTCATTGCATTTTCTGACAATTGCTTTCAGGTCCGTCATTTGAAAATAATCCCTCGGATGCTCCAAAGAAAGCGGCGGACTTGCCAGGTCAGAAAGCTCAATATACTTTCTGTCCGCAAATACCTTCTTCAAAACCTCCAGAAATTCAAGCTGTCTGGAACTATAATTATTATTGAAGATAATAAACTCATCGAATTTCCGCTCAATCACTTCTTTTGGAGTATAATCGCGCCTCAAACCAATAATCTCGCACAGGAACACTAAAAAATCCTTTTTCTGGTATTTCTGGATATTTTCAACAGTCAACTCCGGCCTCAATGCAGACAATTGCGCTTCCAGATTTTTCAGTTCGATGGAAGTAATACCTTCGCCGCTCTTTATCTTTTTTATCTGCGGGTTTTTCTCAAGAAACTTCATCAGTCGGGTGTCCTCTTTTACTTCCTTTTCAAACTTTTCCCTGCTTAAAACCAAATCCGGAGCATCAATCTTAACCACTCTTCTTGGATTTGGCTCAAAGTATTTCATCAATGGCGCTATTTCAGTAACCAAAAACTCAACATCATCAAAAGTCAAATCATCCCAGAATTCATCCTGGAGAACTTTCATGATTTTTTTCTTATTTTTCTTAATCTCAGTCAAATTCTCTTTCTGGAGAATATTTTCAGTCATCTCCTGAACAGATTGTTTCACTTTTTCTATCTTATCGTATTTCTCATCCAAAACATACCCAAACAATTTCTCAGTATGCAAAATAAATGAAGAAACATATGCATTACTTCCCTCTTTAAGAATCATAAGCCCCGATATATCGCCCATCAATTCCTTAACATATTTTTCCAGCTCAAATGAATTCTTTTTGATTCCATTGAGTACAGGATATTTCTCACGCACAAGAAAGGAATTTTCATCCAGAGAATTCACGTCATGCAGTATCTTACCTGAAATCATTTTCTTTTGCGCACCATCAAGGTGCTTTTTCAGCAACTGAACTCTGTTTTCAAAAATCTTCGTAATAACATCCTTCTGCACTGCGCGTTCTTTTGAAACCTTAAACTCATGATATTTTATATTTGAGTGTCCGCCAACCTTGAAATCAAATATTTTGAAATCTTTTTTTCCGCCATCAGGCAGCCATGCCAGATGCTTACATGCCTGTTGATTTCTTGTTCCTCTGCCAACCATCTGCCAGAACCGGATATGTGAAAAAACAGGCCTGACAAACACAAGATTGCATACTTCCGGGATATCAACACCCGTATCAAGCATCCCGACAGAAAGCGCAATTCTCGGCTCAGATTGTCCTTGGAACCGCAAAACCTCATCTTCTGCTCTTGCCATTTTTGAAGTGATGACCTGCACATCACTGCTCAGGTTAGGAAATAATTTTCCAAAAATGGTCTTCATATAATCTGCATGGCGCTGGCTTGCACAGAAAAATATTGTTTTGCATGGTTTCCCTTCATCTGATTTATAGCAGCTGCTCATAAATTCGCGAATGATAATCTCATTTGTCTTATTGTCCATGAAAACCCTGTCAAACTGGGAGCCGGTATATTCAGCAACCTCCGGATTCTCTTCCTGCCGCCTAAGCTGGTCTTTTAGGCGGCTGCTCAATTCAGTGCCCTTGATGCCTAAAGCCAAAACTTTGGTTTCAATAATTTCAGCATTGTATGGAACCAGAATCCCATTGCGGACAGCTTCATCATATGAATATTCAACTGTTGGCTTGTCATGAACACAGTCAAATAACTCATAGGTATTCCTTGTTTCACGTTCCCTTGGTGTTGCAGTAAGGCCGATTTTAATGGCATCAAAATATTTGTTAATCAGATTATTTTTATCATAGATTGACCTGTGCGCTTCATCAAATACTATGAGATCAAAATATCCCGGGCTAAATCTTTCAAACATTTTTTTCGATTTTCCACTCATCAGTGTCTGGATTGTGGAAACATAAAGCCTTGAACTTGTTGAGTATCCATCGCGCAAATTGCCAATAGGTTCACTAAAAAACTGATTAAATCCATTTGATTTTGCCTGATTGACAAGAGAGATTCTGTCCGCGATAAACAATACATTGCGTATTATGTTTGCATTAATCAGTAATTTGATAATTGCCATTGCAACTCTTGTTTTCCCGGTACCTGTAGCCATCTGAACTAATGCTTTTCTATGACCTTCTGAAAAATGCTCACTTAATTTCCTTACAGTCCGAATACTTAGGGGTCGGTCTACAATGTGGGTATCGATTTTAACATCTGTAGGGTCGCGCTTTTTACTGTATAAATCGCTTCTTCTTCCAAGATCTTCCTGGGCAAATGGCCCGCTAACTTCTCGCTCAATCCCATCTTCATCAATAAAACGCCATACTCTTCCATTGGTCAAAAAGATAGGAATCTTTCTGTTTACTTGCTTCTCAATATCTTTAGAATATGTTCTTGCCTGGATTCTTCCAATTTCTTCATCTTTGGAGAACCTTTTGGATTCAATAATTGCAAGAACAGTATAGTCTTCATCAAGTAGAATGTAGTCAACAAATCTATCAACGTTTCTTTCAATTTTGCCATCAAAGAACACAAATTTCTTCTGTTTAAAATCAGACTTAACAGAGTTTACTTCTTCTTTTATGTATTTTTTAAGCCAGCCGATCTTTTTTAAATCAGTATCGATATACTTTTTTCTTGTTTGATGTTCTGTGATTAACTTTTTATCCTCAATTATTTCAACCATATACACTAAATAGGCAGTATTATTTATAAATTCTAGTTAGTTCTTGCTCTTTTTCATCTCTTCCATCAGTTTTCTCATCCTTTCCTTCCTCTCATCAATAGAAGGAACATATTGAGGGCATGATTTACAGGTTGCTGGCGCCACTTCCGGAACCTCAGCCGGGCAATCTTCAAAGAGGTTTTTGCCCACGCATTTTGGATATTTGTTTGAATCAAGCTTTTTTGACCATTCTGCTTCTTCTTTGTTGTGTCCGAGGTGATGCGCACGTCGAAGACGCGCTCGTTCAGAGTTCTTTTTGCAGTTAGGCGCTGTTGCCATGAAGAATCAATAGGCACCTACTTTAAAATATCTTTGGTCTGGGCGGCAGAATTTCCGCCTGTTCAAAGACTTTGAAGAGTCCGCCAACGAACAGGATGGTGTTGAATATTGGTTCGCGAGGGATTTGTAGCTGTTGCTGGAATGTACTGAGTGGCGAAACTTCGAAAAAGTGATAGGTAAAGCAAAAATTGCATGCAATAACTCAAAACAAGACGCCCACGATCATTTTGTTGGCGTCAACAAAACGATAGAAATGCCAAAGGGTGCAAAAAAAGAAATTGAGGACATAATGCTCACAAGATATGCCTGCTATCTTATCGCCCAGAACGGCGATCCAAGAAAAGAGCAGATTGCATTTGCCCAGCATCCCCCCATTCTTTGGTGGCAGAGAAATCTGCCTGCCTAATTGTCTAATTTTCTGTTTTTGCGCAGATTTATTAAGACGAAAAACTCATTTACGTTATGGAAAGTAGTTCTTTTGTTGTGGTTGACATTGAGACAACAGGGCTTTCGCGCTTTCGCCATAAAATTACTGAATTCTGCGGCATCAAAGTGAAATGGGACCCCCACTCACACATATTCGACACCACCGATGAACGGTCTATGCTTATCAACCCGGGAAGAAGAATTCCTGCATTCATAACCAGGCTTACGAAAATAACAGATGAAATGGTGAAAGATGCGCCCCCGTTCAATGACGTTGCATCAGTCCTAAATGAATTTATCGGCGATAATGCGATTGTTGCGCATAACGCTACATTTGATTACAATTTTCTGGATTATAATTTCAAAGAAAGCGGACTTGGCGGGCTATGTTCTGATAGTTTATGCACATGCAGGCTTTCAAGAAGGCTCATCCCGGGATTGAGCTCATATTGCCTGGGATCTGTTTGCAATCATCTCAATATAAACAACCTCCAGGCGCACAGGGCTATGGGAGATGCGTTGGCAACAAGGGATATTTTCAGTCATTTATACAGAAATATGAAAAAAAGAAATAT
>JAUVES010000042.1 GCA_030594675.1 Candidatus Nanohaloarchaea archaeon | reverse complement strand
CTGTCTAGCTTATTCACAAGCCAATAATTTCACGGTGACTGAAGGAACCCACAACATCACAGTCCATGTCACAGATTACGTCAATCTCTCTGGGTCGCAGATAATATACTGGACAGTCACTAAGGCTGGTGGTGGTGGCGGAGTGGCACCTGCACCTGCACCCTCAATACCTGAAGTCATAGAGAACATCACCGAAGAGATAGTTGAAGAGGTTGAGGAAGCCATAGAAGATTTGCAGACATGGTGGGATGTGGTCAATGAATATATGAACATGACAGTCTATGAAGACCAAGATGTCTGTCTTATCAAGGATTATGAGAATGTCACCTCCACACAGATAGGGACTGATGCGGAAGGGAAGCCGATATATCAGGTCTCAGGTGATGAGGTGTGCAGGACTTGGGCTGTGCTGAAGGTCGGGCATCTGCAATATCTGATATATCTGGTGGTGGCATACTATATCCTGTCAAGCCTGATATCATTGTTTGAGTCTTACAAGAACAAGCGGAAGTATAATATGCTCAATATCAAGAATGGGGTGCATTGAAATTGAAGATGCGACTGCAAGTATTGTCTCTTATCCTAGTATTTATTCTGTTCATTTCTCCTGCATCTGCCATAGGTCATAATAATATAGGGCTTGGCACCAAGGTTGATACCTGCGGTGACTGGCATATTAAGTTTCAGCATATTTTTGATGAGAGTTCTATGACCATGCAGGTATTCAACATATCTGTGCAGAACCTTCAGGATATAAAGAGAGATGCCAACATCACACAGATTCTTGAGCCGTTGACATATGATATTGATACTGCTAATTTGACACTATCTGAATGGAAAGGTATATTGACAGAGTTTCCAACTTATACATATCAGAATGTGACCGTTGAGCAGAATTGCAGTGATGATAATATCACATATTATGACTGTTCATACAATTATACTGAAGAGGTGCAGAACGGTACTGAAGAATTGATGGTATTGCAATGGAAACCTGCAAAGGCACAGGCATTGAAAGAGATGACCACCCATGAATTGAAGGAGAATATGCAGCTCATCAATATCCCTGCACTCGGAAGCAAGTACAAGGAGGCTGATGGGACGGTCAACGGCACCAAGTTCTTTCAGGTCAAGATATTTGCCCCCATTACATTGACTGAGAATGGTTGGGGATCAAGTGGTTTGTATTCTATTGAATTGGATGGTTGTATATTTTATGATGCAGAGAACTCAAGTTGGTGGAATGAGACTTTTGGACTGAAACAGCCGATGGACATCAATGTAACAGAGAATATGACTGATTTTCAGATTCTATTGAATGTAACCTATGATAGTGATATGCAGTCTGATTTCAGCGACCTTAGGTTCAGTGATGATACCAATACAGTTGAATGGGACTATTATATCGAATCTAAAGTTGATGGTAGTTATGCTAATATATGGATAGAGGCGCATGAATTGAATATCACAAATGGAACACAAGGATATATGTATTATGATAATAGTACAGGTGTGATAAATCAGAGCAATGCAACATTGACTTTTGACTTGTATGATGATTTTCTAGGCAGCAATGTCAGTACAGCCATATGGAATATTATCCAGAGCAGTGGAGTTTCAATAACAGGGGGTGTAGTGACTCTTGCTAAAGCTGCAAATCCAGCATCAATGATAATATCCAAAGAGTTCAATGTGACAGACCATATCATTGAGGTATATTATCAGAATGACAATTTAGAGATAACATCTGCATGGGCAATTAGGAGGGATACCAATACTTCAACAGATAATTCTATATTTATGGATGGACAGGTGGCTGCATGGAACAATTATGATAATACATACTATAATAGAATCATGATAGATAGTACCAGTCAAGCCAATAATGCAACTTATATACCTACGACAGCCTGGAAATATCTAAGAATAACTGCACATGGAACAAATCTGACCAGTGAAAGGTTTACAGATTCAGATTTTACTGTATTGCTGTCTGATATATCTTATATTGATACTGATGGTCTGACAACAGGGTTTATGGGTTTTGGACAATGGGCTGGTGGAAAGGCAGTTAAGGTTGATTGGGTACGGGTGAGGAAACATCTTCTGATTATGCCGACATATACATTCGGTGCTGAAGAATCTAGCAATACTGCACCTACTCTTGATGCAAAAGAACTGTACCCTGCCTCTCCTTACACAGATGATGCACTGACACTCAATGCGACCTGTTCAGATGCTGATGGTGGTGATACATTGACTGCTGTGTGGACAATTTATAAGGATGATGTCAACCAGACAGCACTGCATGGGTCAATGGTGGTCACTAACGGAACCGAAACATTGATATATACTATCGCTTCAGGCAACACAACAAAAGATGAGGTATGGATAGGTGAAGTCTACTGCAATGATGCAACCGTATCTTCAAGCTCTGCAAATACTACTTCAAGGACTATACTTAACTCATTGCCAGTCATAGGCAACCCGACTTTGAATGATAGTACTCCAGAAACTGATGATACTTTATTATGCACCAATGGAACGGTCACAGACGCAGATGGTGACTCTATTACTTGGTATTATCGTTGGTATAATACAGGGGTATTGATTGCAGGACAGATATTATCTACATTAGGGCTTGATATTGCAGGTCTTGATAAGGGAGATACCATCAAATGCTCGACCATAGCTTCAGATGGCACTGCCAATGCAACAGCATGGACTAACTCGACAGAGGCGACTATCCAGAACACTACACCCACCACGACCACACCGACACTAAATCCATCTGCTAATATCTACAAGACAACTACACCGATAACCTGCAACAATGCTAGTGTCAGTGATGCAGATGATGATACGATAACATGGTATTATCAGTGGTATGTCGATGACGTCAAGAATGTCACTACACAGACAATAACAAACACATCATATTCACGGGATGATATTGTCCTGTGTGAGATAATTGCCAGTGACGATACAGCTAACTCAACAGCCTACAATTCAAGCAGTGTCACGATATTGAATACTGCACCGACAACTCCCGACATCACCCCGACAACCAATCTGAACATATCAGTAGATTATCAGGAGTTGACCTGTGAGAACAGCACAGATGTGGACACAGACACCATATATTATACTATCTATGGTGATACTTCAGCAACACCAGGTACAGTATTGCAGAATACCACAGGGACAACATACAACTGGACTGGATTATCTGAAGGATACAACTATTTCAGGTGCGCTGCAACTGATGTGACGGAATACTCTTCAAATACGACAGTATATCATGTATATGTAGACACGATAACACCTGCATCAATAACTTATGTGTCACCGACTGAGACTGATAATGATAATGTCAGTCAGGATTATTTCTATGCCAATGTGACTTTCACAGAAACAAATCCTGATACTTGTCTGCTTGACAATGGCACCAACCAGACCATGACAATGGTAGGTACGAGCTACTGCTACCTTAACATGACAGGACAGGCAGACGGTATCCAGACATATCTTGTCTATGTCAATGACAGTATGGGGCATATCAACAGTTCAGATGCAAGGACTTTGACGCTTGACACCACCAATCCGCTTATACAGTTTGAGTCACCGACATATGTTAACAATAGCAATATATCCATCAACTACACAGTGGTCAACACCACATTCACAGAACTGAATATTGAATCGGTTATCTTTGACTGGAACGGCACCAATTACACCATGCTTGATGGTTCACTTGTACTGTACATGAACCTTGACAACAATAGCGCATTGGGTGAAACTTCTGTACTGGCAGTGGATAACACTGAATATGGAAACAATGGCACCATCGTTGACGGTGTATGGAATGCATCTGGAAATCTTGGCGGTGCGATGGACTTCAACGGTGCCAGCGCATACATAGATTGCGGCAACAGCTCAAGCACAGACATCACAGCCAACCTGACTGTGAGCGCTTGGATAAGACCTGATGACATAACCACATATCAGATGGTGGTATCAAAGATGGCGGGGACTTACTCCTACAGGATGTATGTGATAGGTACGCAGCTAAATTTTGGCATCTACAAACCTATGGCTGGGTGGTACACCGCATCGAGTACAGTAGCTTCAACAGATGCATGGTACCATGTTGTCGGCGTCTATGACGGCACCGAGGTATTGGTGTATGTCGATGCAGTCAACGGCACTGAATCACCATATACTGGGGCGGTCAACAGTGTCCCTGCCAAGGTATGCATAGGTGCCATGAACCCAGACAGCCCTTCAACATTCTTCAACGGCACGATAGATGAGGTCAAGATATGGGACAGGGCATTGTCTGCTGATGAGGTCTTAGTAGAGTATGGGACATATCTCAAGAAGATAAATGATACTGACTGGTATTTGCAGGTCAACATGACTGACCAGTCTGATGGCAGCTATGACTATAATTCATGGGTCAATGACACTTCTGGCAACAGCAACCAGACAGACATCAGGACATTGACGGTAGATACTGTCAATCCGACAATGAACATAACCGATCCTAAGAATGATACCACGCAGGAGACAAGCACAAACCTGTATGTGACTGTGACAGAACAGGTCGAGACTTTGGTGTATTCAGTCGATGGCGGTGCAAATGTTACATTATGTACCGACTGCACGACATACTCGGCAAGCAACCTGTTCACTGTGGTTGAAGGCACACATAACCTGACGGTCTACGGGACAGACTACGCCAACCTTTCAGGTTCTGATACGGTCTACTGGACTGTTCTGATGGAAGGTGGTGGAGGTTCAGGTGCAGCACCTGCACCCAGTATCACACCTATCATAGACAACATCACAGAGGAGGTCAAGGCAGTCATCATAGAGGCTGTTGACTATGTGGTGCCTGATACGTTGATGGACAGGATTTATGCCTTTCTTGACCTCGTGGTCTATGACGATACTGATACCTGCTACTCATGGGAGGCAGTGGATGAAGGTGACCTGGTATGCAAGGAATGGAGACAGTTCAGCATGCTCAATTTCGTCCAGCTGTTCTTTATCGTCCTGTTTGGGTATATATTATATACTTTATGTATAAGCTTAATACACTACAAGGATGAGAAGAGATTTGAAGCGCTGTCTGAAAAGTTTGGATTATGATTATGAGATGATTTTGATGCTTAGCTGGATATTCATATTCTCAATAATCGCCTGTGTCATGTACTGTCTCTGATTTTCTGAAGGCTTATATGTCGGAGTATAACACTGTTTGATAATTAATATAACATTGTTATATTTTTGGAAGTAACCACCCAACCACCAAAATCTATATATATTCTCATGGTCAATAGATTGATATGTTGAACGCTTTTTGCAGGGGTTGCATAGATAAAGTATGCAAGACCCTTGAAAGACCAAGGATGCCAAGTGTTGAAGACCATGATGATTTCTATGCATTCAGCAAGCGAGTAGAGACAAATAAGGAACTCAAGGACTTGCTGAGATATAAGAGGATTCAGAGGCAGATTGCCCAGATAGAGTGATGTTTATGATATCTAGACGGATGATGCAGTGCCTGACCGATGCAATGCCTTGCGCAAGATACTATGTAGATTAGGGTACCATAGCTGGCGCATAGGTGAAGGCAGGACTGAGCATTGCATCTACTGCCCTGCAAAGAGAAGGTTCTGAAATGACCACTCCATCACCAACAATTATATATACTTCTATAGTCTATTGATTATATGCATGATTCTTGATTGCATATCGGCGCAGGGGCTTCCGACTGTCCCTGTGCCTTAATATTTATATAGGTGATTGATATAGTAGATAAATGTACTCACTATGACACAGTATCAATAGTCATAATGTTCATTGTCGGGAGCATAGGACTACTAGTAGCCAGCCATATGATAGCTGACTGCAAAGGTATGCATGATATCGGACTGAACTGCGGGACTGGCAGCATGGTGCTGGTATTTGTGTCTATGTTCCTGCTGCTGTATGCTGCCTATTACTGCATAATAAGTATCTATTGGTGGCTTTTAGGAAAAGAAGATTATAAGGATTGATTATTATAGGTCTGTCAAGAAAAGATAGGGAGAAGAGACTGAAGAAGAACCCGTCAGACACGGTTGA
>JAUVES010000083.1 GCA_030594675.1 Candidatus Nanohaloarchaea archaeon | reverse complement strand
CAGTATAACAATAATGCAAATAATATTTGCATTACTTGTACTGGTTGTCGGTTTTTTTGTTGCAAAGATAATTGTAGGGGCATTTAAAAGCAGCATGGGAAAGACAAAACTCCCGGAACTTGTCATAGAATTTCTCTCACGTTTTTTGAGTGCACTATTGTATGTTTTGATCATCCTACTCTTTGTAGGAGCACTGGGTGTCCAGATAGGCTCTGTCATACTCGGCCTATCAGCGGTTATAGGTTTGATACTGGGCTTTGGTCTGCAGGATTCGCTGACAAATCTGGCAGCCGGTGTGTGGATTGCCTCATTTAGACCGCTTGATAAAGACGAAGTTGTAACTGTTGATGGACATACTGGTGTAGTTTCAGCGGTGGGTATGATGGCAACAGAACTGCTGAGTTTCGACAATAAACTCATAACCATTCCAAATAAAAATGTGTGGGGAAATGCAATCGTAAATGCTACCAGAATGCCCACAAGAAGGGTTGACGTTTCCGTAGGAATAAGTTATGATAGTAAACTTGATAAAGCAATTCAAGTCGCCATGACCCTTATGAAAGAAAATAAACTGGTGTTGAGTGACCCTGCACCTGCTGTTGTCACCACTGAACTGGCTGATTCTTCAGTGAACCTTCAACTCAGGGCGTGGTCAAAGACAGAAGATTACTGGACGGTTTACGGTAACCTGATCAATGGCATCTTTGAAGCTTACAGGGAACAGGGTGTTGAGATACCATATCCACAAATGGATGTCCATTTGAAGCAACAATAGAGGAAGTACAGATTACTTCCTTTCCTTTTTTGCTGTAAACAATGTAACACTTATTACTCAAGCAACTACGAGCATCGGTGATGTATTTCATTTTTATCTTCAATGGCATAAAGTCATTAATGACTAATATCAGGTGCCCAACGTAAGGCTTAAATGTAATGAATCGCATTCAGAAGTACCCTAAACATCGTGTAGATACACGGATTTCACAGCGTCCGGATAGTGTAGGGGACTATCATGAAGCCCTGTCGAGGCTTCGACCCGGGTTCGAATCCCGGTCCGGGCGTTTTTCCTATTTTTTCATAGTTTTTTATAGTTTTTTATAGTTTTTTATATTTTTTATGTTCATTTGACTTGAAAGGATGATCTCCACTACAGGTCCATCTCTTCGCCCAATTGGAATATCTCAACCTCAACCGGGCATTGTCTTTTAAACTCTTCAGGGTCGACTTCCACTGCAGGGAAGGTACCATAATGCATGGGAATTACCAACCCGGGTTTGATCAATTCAACAGCCTTTACAGCATCCCCTATACCCATAGTATACCTATCCCCGATAGGCAGCATCGCAATATCAATCCCCTCATCCCCTATCAATTTCATATCACTGAACAGCCCCGTATCCCCGGCATGGTATATGGTCCGGTTGAACTTCCTGTGCTTCAGGATGAAACCTGCAGGATGACCTTTGTTTGAAGAATGCAGTGCTTCCACCATCTTTATATCCCAGTCCCCAACCGTTATCGTGCCGCCGATGTTCATACCTTCAGTCCTTACACCTTTAGAAGAAACATCCTTAGCAAAATCATATATCGCTACAATCACAGCATTATTGCGCTTCCCTATCTCAAAAGCATCTCCCACATGATCGTCATGGTCATGGGTCAGGCAAATAATGTTACATTCAACATCTCCAGTTTCTGTAGTACAATGCGGATTTCCTGTTAAAAACGGGTCAATGAGCAGGTCTTCAATCAGGAATGCCGAATGTCCGAAATATTTTAACTTCATACTAACCACACACCATAAATAAAAATTATAAACCCGCCTAATACGAAACTGGCTGCGTTCATGATAATGCTCAGGATAAATGACTGTTTCAGAGACATCGTCGGTTTGTTCAGTGAATGGATGAGATATCCTTCAAAGACGACGGCAAATAATTCAGACAAAACGACCACCATGAGGAACACTTTCAGGAATGGGAATATGAACCAGACCACTGGCAGTGAGATAAGATTTACTATCAATACAGATTTTAGCACACTCTTTGGACGTTTTGTTGCCCAGAGGAATATCAACGCAGCCAGAACCTCAATTATCAGGGTAAGTACCAGTGCCACCAGGAAAAATGGCAGCCTTTCTACTGCCTGGATGGTTTTTTCCTCTACAAGCAATCCCGTATCAGTTACTCTTACATCAAACCTTGCATGATATGATCCGGCTTTGAATACATTACTCTCCCTGGTTCTGTCAGAGAAATTCAGTACCAGTTTCTGATATGGTGCATAACTGTATGCCATCGAACTGCACGAGTCCTGTTCACAGTAAAAACCCTGGGGACCCAACTGCTCAAGCGGACTCGATTGCAGGCAACTTTCATCCTCGCACTCGAGTTGCTGACCATCAATAAGCGTGGTCGGTCCCGATATTTCATAGATCAGATTAAAATCCATTGACGGCTTCGGACCGATATCGGCAAGTATAGCACTGGGAGAAAACAAGATAACCATAACTGCGAGACTGCACAATGTTCTGAGTTTCATAGAACTGACCATAAGATAGAGGATTTCGATTACTTGTGATTTTCTTTTATTTGCAGTTTCATTTGAGATATAAATATTCTTTCGTTAACGGGTCCAAAGCAATTTTTTCTCCTTCAATATCTGCATCATATCCGGGATAGCCGTATTTACCTGCAGTGGCATCAAGAACAACGCATTTCTTACCATCAATTTCATAATATGATATCTGCTGGTCCTTAAAAAGTTCAACAGGAGAATAATAGAAATAAAATCTCAAATCCATATCAACAATGGCATCATTCCTGTTATCATTCTTCAAAACCAGGCCGCCATACGTTGTCAGACCATCACATGAATCACTTGTCCATATGACATCTTGATTCTTACAAGAGGGATAATATTCAAAGGGCTTATTCCTGGACAACAGTTCATAATCTTCCCTGGACGGAACTACGTAAGTTGTCAATGGTTGAGATGAAGAAATATCATACTTAACATTCATATACTCTACAGGTGACGAAAATCCAGAACCATTTCCCCCATAATAAAATAAATACCCGGATTTCAGAGTAAACGTTTGCAGTTTCTGCTCAACGATAAAGAGTTTGCCCCCTTCCATGACCACCTCCATATTTCCATTTTGACTCATGTCCTGTGAAATCTGGATAAGAAGGGGTTCTTCGATATACTGCATTAGATTCTCAGTATCAACATCATATGCCAGACAATATGCATGGTCTTCGGTTATTACAAAATATGTCTTAATTCCCAGGTTCTCTAACAGCGACATGAGTAATATTGTCAGGTCCTCACAATCTCCTCCCTGCACATCCATTGTATCATATGGAGATTGGATGAATTCCTGGTTTCTTGGGTCACTGTAATATGAATAATTTTCAATAACGTGTCGATAAATTTCAGATATCTGGCATTCCTTATCTCCTGAAGGGCAATCACTCACGATAGTAGCAGCTTCTTTCCTTAAATTAATATCATCAAAAACAATTTGGCTAATGTAAGGTTGTGCTCTTTTAACTACAGGGTCACCGGTAATATTCGATAGACTTCCCTCGTCAATACAACCTGACATTAATACCGTACTTATTACTATGATAACCGTTATCCAGATCGTAAAATGTGTAATATTTCCCGAATTCATATATGTTGTCATTACTGGACCGCCTTTACTAAATTCCTACTCCCATCTGCGATACAGCCCGTGCTCTATACCCATCAGGTCAAGCACCCTGCCCACGACAAAATCAACCATATCAGATACAGTTTGCGGTTTCGGGTACAGCCCCGGGCATGCAGGGAGAACCGCAGCTCCGGCCCGCCTCACCCTCACCATATTTTCCAGGTCAATAAGGCTCAGCGGTGTCTCCCTGGGAACAAGAATCAACCGGCGGTCCTCTTTCAGGCAGATATCTGCTGCACGTCCTATGAGTGTATCTGAAAAACCATTGGCAATCCCGGAAAGTGTCTTCATACTGCATGGCACGATAACCATACCATCAGTCCTGTGTGAACCGCTGGCAATAGTAGCCGTGAATTCACGCTCACTCCATACATGGTCAGCCAGTGCCTCCACATCGGTTACAGAATATTCAGTCTCGATCCCGATAACCTGTTTGCCTGGTTCAGAAATTACCAGATGGACAACCATATCGTCCTTACTTTTTAATACTTCCAGCAGCCTAATGCCGTATATGACCCCTGATGCACCAGAAATACCAATTACAATCTCACTGCGCATGAAAGGTAATAATGTCCCTGATACTTGAATAGTTTTTGTTAACCTGAGTTCCAGGCATTTAAAGAAACCGACACAATGCCAAAATCCAGTTATCCAAACGAATGTGTCAAATACAGATACGACTACAAATCAGTGTAAATCTGTGAAATCAGTGTCTTTTTATTTTTCAGACACAGATTAACAAT
>JAUVES010000002.1 GCA_030594675.1 Candidatus Nanohaloarchaea archaeon | reverse complement strand
TAACAATAGTATTTTAAATGTTACAAATCCGGGTGCAACTTATGATGCAGATATAAATTTGACAGATTATGTGGCCGCAAATAAAGATACAACAAATGTATTGAGTGTATATATTGACAGTTTCGAAAATGATTTCTGGGGTGAAACAGATGTGGAGCTTTATTCAGACCCCGAGAATGATGAAGATTCGTCATCTTATGTTTATACCGAGTATGACTGGTCTGTTGAAAACAAATTCCAATATGGCTATATAGAAGTCACAGCAATAACCCCGTTTGGCGGAATTGATGAAAACCCTAAAAACTACACAGAGGATTTCGATAATCACCAGATAACAAGCGCTAATCTGCATATAGCACAAATTGACAGCGAGAATGTAACCGTAACAGTTGAGCCGTACGGGGCGGCAAATAATCAAGTATTTGAATCTCCTCGCCTTCGAGCGCTGCCGTCAACCATATATATAGACCCGTCATATTTCAATACAACAACTGAAAACAACACAATAAATATTTCTGATGTATGCACAACACTCAATTGTTCTATACTGCCGCAGTCATCATTAGAATACAATATTTTTATCCCGTCCCAAGTAGGCTACGGCGCCATGTTTGACACAGAGGCCGAGGCGAATCAGGATGCTCAAGACCGCCTTAACGCCACATTATCCGCTTATGCGGACATACTTGATCTTGGCATCTATTTAAAAAAGCCAATTACAACCGGAAACATTCCATGGATGTATGGGCCCGCATTTATAACTTTAGAGGTGTGGAAATCATGATGAAAAAAGGGTTTGTATATACCATGTTTACTATTGTTGTAGTGTCTTCTATTTTTCTTGTTTTGGCATTAAACATGGATAAGACAAGCACACATACAACAAAGATTATTGAAAAGATTCGTGCCGATGAAGTGCATTATCTTGTTGTAGGTATTGAAAAAGATATTGAAAGAAGCGGAGAGATATCCGGCAGGCGCGCATTATTGGCTTTGATTAATTGGGAGATTTCAAACGGCAAGTTTGTCAATGTTGCAAATGAGTCTGTAAAAGAAGCCATTATTAACGGCACCGTAAACAACGGCAATGAGAACCTCACACTTATGGAAAACAACACGATATCTGATTGGATGCAAACCTTAGAAACATTGGCTAAAAAAAGAGGGCTTAAAACAACAATCCTTGTTCCAAACACAACCGTTTCAATGGAGTCGCCATATACAATACGCGTTTCAACCAACGCACACATAAGAGCGCAGGATGAAATAATTGAGGTCGCATACAAAAGAAACACAACCTACTCAAACATAGTATCTGTTAAAAATCTTGAGGACCCATTTATAACCGTAAAAAGCTACGGGTATGCAAAGCAGAATTTCATTGAATGCGAAAAAATTACAGGCAGTGCAAACAGCGGCGATTGGGTCTATGGGTTCGCATACATAAGTGACGAAAATGATCTTTTAAATGTGACCGGCAAAGCAGATAAAGTGCTTGTTACAGGAACAATTGTCGGAAAATCAAATTTTAATGGCTTTGCCGGAATTGTGGCGGAACAAAACAGCGCACCTGTAGCACCCCCATATGTGTTTAATGTAACTAATGCAAAAAACATAATTCTCAACAATTCTATTATGGTTATTGACAATGAAACAGTCTGGCTTACAAACATTACAAATCAGCCAAATGCTTCGTGCTATTTCAATAAAAGGGATGCACCGTCATTTTTAAGCAGGCTTGAAGGAAAAAACAATACAGATAATGATTTGGGTATTGCATCATTCATACATGTCCCGTCCCTTCCTGTTGAAATGCAGTCCGGAAGCGATATATATGTATTAGGTTATGAGTATTTTGAAGACCTGTTTGATTGAATCCCTGTAATTATATATACGCAGTTAACCTTATTGGATATATGGCGCCAAAGAAAGGAATATCGGCTCTTATAACTGTTGTTCTTCTTATTGTTTTTACTGTGGCTATAAGCACTTTGATTGTTTCATGGATGTTTGATTACACAAAGGCGACCACTGATGCTGCGACAGAGTCGGCAACAGGCGAGAAAGGGATTACTTATTGCGCTAATTCAATTGTTGAAATTTCTAATGTTAATTTAAAGAACACAGTAGTTGCAGCGAATAATTCTGTTGTGTCCGGCACTGTTAATTACTTCAATCTGACTTCAATCGCCGGAACGCCCACAATCACATTTACCGGGCGCAGTTCGTCTTCCGGCATCAACGGTCTTGCCGGCTGGTGGCATTTTGATGGCAATGCTTTGGATTCTTCGGGCAATGGGAATACAGGAACTGTTACTGGCGCCGCATATAATGCATCCGGCAAATTCAATGCTGCGTTGCAGTTTGACGGGGATGATTATGTTGCTGTTGCTGATGATGCCGCGCTTGACATGACTGATGCTATTACCTTGTCTGCGTGGGTGAGCCCTTCTTCAGGCGGCGTTTATTCTGAATGGGCATACAAAACGCCAATATACATACAGGATGCGCGCGACGCGTGGTGGAATTCTTCCTGGACTAAAAGAAAAGCGATAATAGTCAACACAACAACAGATTTGACTGATTATCAGTTCAACTACACAGTTTCATGGGTTTCGGGCATGAACGACACATTCAAGGATTTGCGCTTTACATATTTCAATGACACAACAGGCACACAAACAGAACTGCCATACTGGGTTGAACAGAATTTTTCGCAGGACAATGCAAGCGTTTGGGTAAAGGCAAACCTTACAACCGGGAACAATACGGTTTATATGTATTATGGGAAGTCGGGAGCGGGTACAGAGAGCAACGGGACTGCGACTTTTGATTTCTATGACTCCGCAGATGATTTTGCTGATTGGAGCCGTGACGATGAAGTTGATTATAAAACTCTTGGTTTTACAATAGGAAATTCAGACAGTTATGTGCTGTCCACATTATTTGAAGATTTCGGTAGCGGTTATGGACAATTCACATATCATGGGGCTCATGATTTTGGCATTATGGCAGACACAACTCCGAATGTTTATTCTATGATTGGTCAAGATTATGGCGGCGGACATAATCCCGGAGGTATACAGTACGGACTTAATTCTGACTATATAGATATGACAAATACTGGGGCACCTTTAACGAATGTTCTTTACAAATATACTATCATGAAAAATGCAAGTGAGTGGAACTACAAAACCATAAATCTTTTTGACAGATCGATATTTTTTGAAGGCTCTAAAAGCGGAAATTTAGGGGATGTTTCATATATTGGATGGAATGGAATATCTGGTCGTATGGAAATAAGAGAAAACACCACAGGAACATTTGGTAATTGTATGAGATTCAAGGTCAAATATAGTTCTAGCAGCAATGTTGTTGATGTCTGTTATTATGATGTTTTTGTCCGAAAATACACCACCACTGAACCAACAGTCTTGGAAACATCCGCAGAAGACACATATCTTACAGACTACCAGATAAAGATTGACAGCATAAACACATCCGAGCTTTACGATTTCGGTAAAATACAAAAGTACTGCAACGACACGCGATTCACATGGCTCAACCAAACGACAGGGGTAGAAGAAGCGATTGACTTCTGGACTGAGAACTGCTCCACAACAAGCGGCAACTCAACATTCTGGGTTGAGGTTCCAGAAATTTATGCGGGCGCGGCAGACAATACTGTTTATATGTATTATGGGAATGCGGGGGCGGGCACAGATAGTAATGGGACTGAGACATTTGAATTCTTTGATGATTTTGAGGATGGGGACTATACTATCAATCCCGCGTGGACTACAATTCTTAACTCTCATGGCGGAACTGTTGATATTGTTGATAACGCACCACAAGTCAAGGCAATGCATCTGTATAGAACGGATGGTACATATGGAATCGGTAAAAAAACAGCGTCTTCTGGCACCTACTCAGGATGGCATGCACGACTAAAATGTTCTAATGGCGGAGACAATAATGGTATTTTCTTCGAGTTCATTATGAATGGTGATACACGCAAATTTAGATTGAAAGTAGCAAGTGGGGGGGTTGTGTTGTCTGGTCCATCTGGGCAAATTGGTTCCATTTATGCACAGGCAACAGGGAGTTGGCATACTTATGACATAACCAGAACATCTGATGGTTTCTTTACTGTATATATTGACGGAATATCAAGAATTACGGGCACGGATACAGATGCTACCGCATGCACACAAATTGGAATATATTCAGATTCATGGGCTGGCGTTAGAGACGATTATGCAGATGATGTCCGCATCCGCAAATACGCTTCTACAGAACCAACAATCCTTTCAATCGGCGCGGAAATCGCGAACGGCATTTCGAAAGGCAATGCGTATGCAATCAACGCAAATGCAACGCACGCTGTTGCAAGGATAAACAATCAGACAATAACAGCCACAATATCTGCCGGATGGAACCATATTGCGTTAACTTATAACCGAAGCGCAGGCGGGACAGACGAGATGAAACTGTATGTAAACAGCGTTGAATCTGTAACTGCTGATTATTCAACGGCAATAAATACAAACGATGACGCGTTTGTTGTCGGAAACTCATTTACAGGGACTATTGATGAAGTGAGGGTTTACAATACGGCATTATCACAGGCAGAGATTGCAAATACTTACAACACAGCGGATTTGGACGCAGATACAACAAACCCGCGCGTATCATTTAACGGAAATCCAACAGTAAATTATTCAGGAACCCTTTCCAATGGCGCGACTGCAACCATAACAGTCGACGCAGGCAACTTCACAGTTGGTGAGAACACAATCACAATATATATCGATTCTGGAGCGGTGGATTATTCAGTAAAGATGCTCTTGCTTTCTGCATTAGTATCAAACACAGGAATGAACAATGTCACAGTCAAGCAGGTTGTTGCATTTAAGAAGGACGGGACTTATTGCGTCTTGAAGAACGACTCAACAACATTTGATGTTGGCGGCATGTTTGCAGTGTCCGGCTGCGGTATGGGGTGTTTAGAATTCCTGGCTTTAAAGGCATACACTGACTGCACCGGTGTTTCAGCTGAATTTACAGGAAGCCCAAGCGGGTGTTAGAAAAAAATCATTCAATAATAAGCGGTGTCTGCTGTTGAAATTGAACCATTTGGAAATATGCTTCTTTTATCTTTTCTATTTCCTGCCTTAGAAGCGTGTTCTCGTTTTCAATAGAGGACATTTTATTATTCAATTCATGTTCTATTTCTGCCGGTATATCCTGTTGGGATTTTTTAAGGGAAACAAGATTTGATACCCCCCCATTGCGTTTCATCAGAGATATATCTTTCTCCAATTGAGCCATTTTCTGCATTGTTCCATTATGGTCTATTCCTTCAAGTCGTTTTTCCATTGCAGAAATTTTTTGAGCCACACCATTGCTTTTTAATGAGTTAAGTTCGTTTTTTATATCAGAAACGCGTTCTTCAATACCTGTTGTCTTAAGAATTTCAGAAACATGTGTTTCTGTAGGTTTGTGTGTATTTTCTTTTTCTGTTGAAAGCATTTTATTTATGTCATCAACCATGTCAGAGCGCAAGTCCTTCATTTGGTCAACATCATCCGTAAGCTCGTTTATGCGCGTAACCAACGGCTTTAAGTCTTGGGTTATTTTACCAAACGCGTTTTTTGAAACCTCTTGAATTTTAAGGTTGATAATGGCTTCTATATCGGTCTTATTATCTTGCGTTGTTTGAACTTCTTTTTCCAATATGGCTTTTTCCAACAGAGATATTTTATCCTCAACTTCTTTTTTGTACCCATCAAAATCTTTTTCAAGTAAAAAATCGTTTGTGGTGGTTTCAAGTGCTGCATGCTTTTCTGCAAGCTCATTGACTTTTTCATGTGTCTGGTGTCCTTTGTCCTGAACTTCTTCTATACCACAAACACGATTCGTCAGGGTGCTTATGTCTGATTCAAATGCGCCTGTTTTTTTGACATGCTCTTTTTGAGTGTTGAGAATCATTTTGCTTACATTTGCAACCTCGTTTCCAAGTTTTATGTTTGTCTTATTTTCAATATTTTTTACTTCCTGAAGAAGTGTGTCGACAACAGATACAACATCTTTTAGTTCTTCATCAATTGCCGGTTTTAAACATTCCTCGAATTTAGCATCGATTTTTTTGTCAACCAATGAAACATTTTCAAGTGCAGAAGCGATATTTTCCAGCTTGTATTTTTTAAGCGCATTATTTAATTCATTTACAAATAATAATGATTTTTCTATTTCGTCATCCTTTTTTTTCATGCGGCTGTTAATTTTTTCAAGAACATAGTCGAATTTTTCATTTACCTTTCTTTGTGTTTCGCTAAATTTTACCCACGATTCCGCCTGAACCTTAACAGCATTTATTGAATCTGCTTTTTCAACTGCCTGTGTTATTCTGCCTGCTTGTGCATCCAAGCCGATTTTTATTGTGGATATAAGCTTATCTGTCTCGTTTGTTAATTCATCTATCTGTTTTTTTGTGCTTTGCATCTGTTCTTTTAGGTAATCTGTGTCTTTTTTATCGATTTTTCTTATTTCAATTTCATTTAATTGCCTTTCAATGCGTTCAAGTTTTGGCTGTATATCTTTTGTAATGTCGCTTGTTTGTATCGTCGTTTGGCCTTGCGGCAGTTTAAGATCTTTTAGATTTTTGATTGCATCAGTTACTAAATTCACTTTTTCATTCATTTCTTTATGGGATGCTGCAAGCCCGTCAATTGTTTCCTGTGTTTCAACAACTTCTAAGCGTTCCAAAAATTTTAAATCTTCAATTTCCCTTAATTTTGTTTTTATTTGCGTAGCATTTGTTATTACATCTTTTAGGCTCTTTAAGTCATTGACAGCCCCGATTGTATCTTGCATATTTTCTTGCTGGTTTTCAAGCTTTAGAATCCGTTTTGCAATGTCAAGTTCCACTAATTTTCTCTGGACATCGTTTTCTCGTATCCTGTCAGATATTGCGTCTAAATCAGAATTTTCATTTATTTTTGAACCGAGCATAAAAGGCACCAATCGCTATCGTACTATATCAATATATTATTTTTGTTGTGGGTAGTATATATATTTTTCTTAAAGAACTGAAAAATTGGTGCTCCCGCCGGGAATCGAACCCGGGTCTTGGGAGTGAGAGTCCCAAATGATTACCGGACTACACTACAGGAGCACATTACAAATATGATGCCTTTTGCTTTTTTGCTCAAACTTTTTATAAAAAAGTTCGCCGTTGGCTACACTTTCAGGAGCAAATTTTTATTGTACTAAAAGTGACTTGATGATTTAGCATCAAGTTGCTGATTTTTGCTCAAACTTTTTAGCGCTAACGAATACTCCAAGAGTATTGATGAATCAAGCGCGTCCAAAAAGTTTGTTGGTGGTGGACCGAGGCGGAGTCGAACCGCCGATCTTCGCCAATTTAAACAATATGCAAAATAAGAATCCTGCATCAAGTCCGTCAAGGCGATGTCATAACCAACTAGACCACCGGTCCATTTTGGTGCGTTCGCCGGGAGTCGAACCCGGGCCGTCGGCTGTCTTCAACAAGCAGGATTGAAAAAGCAAAACTGCTTAGTTGTGGAAGGCCGAAATCATACCAATAGACTACGAACGCACAAATAAGTGTGTGCTTGTGTATATTGTGTATATTAAAAGAAATCTTTATTAAAATATGGCTTTCTGCAACTGATGAGTGTAGTATCCTCACTTTTTCTAAACCGGTTGTCCAAAAACATAATAAGGACGATAAGCCAAAATAGTAATTGACAATTACTTAAAGAAGTTATAGGATTACAAAAACGCACCGCTGGGATGCATATGGGAAAAAATAAAAAAACATTGGCCGAACAAGTTCGTTTCAAATTAAATTCCGGCAATACAAAACCACAGCACCTAAGTGATGTCGACCAGCTAAAGCAAGACCTTATGGATTTGAATCTGTTAAAAATTAAAAAGAAAAAAAATTATTTTAAAATGCTTCTTTTGTTTCCTGCACAGATTATAAAGACACTTGTTTCTGTCCGGGATGTAAAAAGCTCACGCGCCCTTGCAAATCGCCTTTTTTCAAACATAATACTTATATATCCTGAATATTTTACACCGCTCAAAAAAACAATTGAAGATTCGGATATGCGAATTATTCCGGAAACATATGTGGGCATCATGACCGCAGCAGCATCTATTGCAGCCACCATTACTTTCGGGGCAATTGTTGCAAGTGCTTTTATGCTTAATTTGTCGTTTGTTATCGCTCTTTTTGGCTGTATTGTTGTGCCGTTTTCTGTTTTTTCGTTTGTTTTTCTATTGTTTTATGTATACCCGTTCCAGAAAATATCTCAGAAAAAAAGAAGCATTGATACAAATATGCCGTTTGCAATAAATCATATGGCCGCAATTGCATCATCCGGCGTCCCTCCTGAGAAGTCATTTGAAATGCTTGTCGAATTCGGAAGCTATGGGGGCATAACAGAAGAATCAAAGACAATTGTCCGAAGAATCAAAGTTTTAGGGGAAGACATAACAACTTCACTTCATTATGTTGCTGAAAGAACCCCAGCGGAAAGCTTTAAAGAACTGCTTTACGGTATACTGGCAATTATAGAATCCGGCGGAAACATGAAAGAATATTTGAATGAGATGGCGGAAATAGCATTATTCAACTACAAGCTTGAAAGAAAAAAATATGTTGAAACGCTCTCCACATATGCAGATATATATACGGTAATTTTGATTGCAGCGCCTATGTTTCTTGTATCCATACTTGCAGTTATGAATATCGTGCCCGGCTCAAATGTCGGGGGTATGAGTATAGACGCGTTTTTATCTTTAGGGGTTTATATTTTGATACCTCTTTTGAATATGGGATTTATAGCATTTTTAACATATACGCAGCCGGACATATAGGTGATAATAAGTGGTCAAAACAATTTACGAAAAAATAGGAATTGACAAGGACTCGTTTTATGCTATTTTATTGTCTATTTGTGGGGCCGCAAGCATTTATGGATTTAACATATTTTATATCGCGCCGTTTGAACAGGATATAATTTACAGCATAATTAATGTTCTTGCAGTAATTGTTCTTGTAATACCACTAACGCTTGTAAAATACGCAAAATATCAAAAGCAAAAAACCATAGAAGAGCGATTTCCTGATTTTTTAAGAGATATTGTTGAGGGTTTGCGTGGGGGAATGTCTTTGCCCGTGGCAATCAATTATACCTCCAAAAACAATTATGGTAACCTTACAAAACCAATAAGGCTGCTTATTGCCCAGATTTCGTGGGGTGTGCCTTTTGAAAAAGCAATAATTAACTTTGCATCAACCACTAAAAGCAAAACAGTCACTCGGGCGGTAAGGACAATTATAGAGGCACACCGGTCCGGCGGCAATCTTGCAGAAGTTATAAATGCTGTTGGGCAGTCCACAATAGAGCTTGAAAAAATAAAACGCGAGCGGACATCAAGAATATCTTCTCAGATGATGCAGGGGTATATTATTTATTTTGTATTCTTGGGCGTGATGGTGGGCATGCAGAAATTCCTGATCCCTGCACTTTCATGGTCGGCTGTAGACTCATCAGTAGGAAATCTCATGACCGGCTCTACAGGAACAACAGAAGCAGGTGCTATAGATGTGGTATTATACAAAAAAATGTTTACTCATCTTGCAATAATACAAGGGTTCTTTTCAGGAGTAACTATAGGAAAACTTGCCGAGGGATCCATTGATGCAGGCATAAAACACGCCATGTTTCTTGTGATTATTGGATATGCCGTCATGTCAATCACCGCCGGAATGTAATGCATTCGCACACTGTTATTGAAAACACAACGGTAGTTTCTTAAATACCCTACAAAAAACAAAAGTTTTATATATGGTGTGTCTTCATAAATAACAATATGTCATCATTAATTAAAGGGAGGTAAAAATTATGACAAAAAGAAAAGCTGTAAGTCCTCTCATTGCGGTTGTACTTTTAATCGTGTTTACGGTTGCAGTATCAACAATGATAATGAGTTGGATGAACACATACACTAAAGACACAACAGCAGGCGCTTCATCAAACACAGATACAGTAATAGCGTGTTCAAAGCAGACTGTTAAGATTCCTGCAAGCTCAGGGGTTACAACAATAGGTAATCTTAATGTAACCGTTTATGTTGAAAATAACGGGCAGATGAATACAACCATAAAAAAGGTTATTGCTTTTGACAGCGCCAATGCTGCGTGTGAAATATCCTCAACTGAGCAAACACTTGAAGTTGGTGACTTTGAGGCATTTGGTCCTGTAAACTGTACTGCGGTAAATCCTGACTGGTCCGGCGGTGTATGCAGGGCAAGAGTAACAACCACCTGTGGTGGAATCTACGACGAGTGGACAAGCACAAACACATCTTGTTAAATCCACTTCTTTTTCTTTTTTTCTTTAATTTTATATGCTCCAAGTGTTAATTATATCCTATGAAAAAAAAAGCCGTATCCCCTTTAATTGCTGCAATCCTGTTGATAACATTCAGCATAGGCATTTCTGTTATGGTCATGAATTGGGTCTCGCCGCTTGCAAATACAAACATGGAAAAAACAGGCCATATGGACGATACAAGAAATATATGCTCAACAGCGCGGGCAGAAATCATTTCTGTGGGTATTGTATTTGGAGAAAGCGCCGCAATAACCATACAAAACACAGGAGATGTCTCGATAAACCTCACAGAAGCATCAATATATAATAAAAATTACGATCCATGCAACCTTGATTTTGATGATTCAATGCTTGATGTTGGTGATTTTGCAACCGCGAAAAACAATACATGCAATATATTCAATAATTGTGATGACTTTTTGCTTGCAGATGTTGTCTCAGTATGTAAAAATGTAATAATACGATTTAACAATAATCTCGAAAACACAACAAATGGCTGTAGAAGCAGTTAGCCGATTATCAATAATCTTTATATATTGGGTATGGTCATATATACTTTAATACACGGAGTGATTATTATGAGACTAACAAGAAAAGGTATAAGCCCCTTAATTGCGGCAGTTCTTTTGATTGCATTTACTATGGCGGTTGCAGCCATTCTCACTACATGGATATCTAATTTTACAACAGACCAAAAAGAAAAAACACAAGTATTTGAGGAAAAAATAGATTGTGTTTATCAAAGCATCCGTGCGGATCCCGATTTTGCACGCATTAACATGTCAACCAAGATTTTTCAGGATTATATCGTTAATACCGGTTCTGTTGATGTGGCACTTACCGGTTTTCAGGTATGGGTCGACGACACGCCGATAAAGCCATATAAAATGAATGGCACACTACCAAAGGAAAGCGGTGTGGATGTTAACCTGAATCTTTCTATTCCACTTGCAGGCGGCGGGGAATTAACACAGATAAAATTTACAACCCGCTGCGAAGCTGTATCAACAACCGTCTGGAAGCCGGTAAGCGGCTGGTCCTCACTTGCCGGAAGTGAGAATTTAGACTTAAACGGTCCGATTTAATGGTTTTCCGTATGGTTTCATTTTGCAAAAAAAAAGGAATTTCTCCAATACTTGCAAGTATTCTTATGATTGCATTCACCATAGCGATTGCAGGTTTTGTATCCTCTTGGATGAGCCAGACTGCAAAAACACAAACAGAAAATGCCGTTAACAATTCAGATCCGGGTTGTGTATATGCAAGTATAGATGCAAGAAACATATATTTTAATTCATCAGGCACAGAAAAGCTTAAATTCAACCTTAAAAACACAGGAACGCGCACACTGACTGTTGAGAAAATCCGCGTAATAGCCGCAAATTCAAATTCTACGATGTTCACAAACAAATACACGCTATATGCGGGTGATGAGCTGCCTGTGTCATTGCAGATTGACACAGACACAATCGACACTATATCTGCTGTGCGTATAATCCCCACAGAATGCCCGACTATATCGTTTACAATTGAAGGGACGGAAGTAAACTAATTGTTAACGATGTTGAAAAAATATATTGTTTAGACTTTTGAATAAAATATTTATATAGTATGTCTTGATCTGCGCAGAACTGCTACTATTCCCGCTAAGTTATTTATACGACTAATATGCATAGTTTATGATATGAAAGTATTGAGTTTTTTTGTTTTGTTGTTGTTTTCATTTATTTTTTTATGTTCAACAGCAAGTGCAGATGTTGATGATATTGATGCTGACGTATTAGACAATGTAACTTTTATATCCGAAGGGTATTACATGGTTTATGATGTAAACATAACATGGAATGCAACAAAGTCAGGTTATGTTTATTTCATGTTTTATGATTATGTCTGTGGTAGTGCTGGAGGAACAGATGTAAATATTAGTGGAAGTCCTGTTTATATTGGACAGGCAGATACAAAACCTTTTGCAGCAGGAGCGCCGATTAATGTGTATAGAATGGGCTTTGTTGAAAATGGGACAGAATATTCGTGGAGTGGAATAGTTAAAGATGATGCTTGTACAGGATGTCCGGATGATAGCATATCATATTTTCCGAGAATTTCAGGATATTCGGGGAGCCGGGTATCAATACACCCAATTGTGAGCCATACTGAAAACGATTGCGGGGGGGTAACAAATTACACAGGTCTTTTATTAATAGAAGCATCCCTGTATGATGTAGATACATGCAGGAATCTAACAATAGAAAACGGAACATACAAATTAGTAGGCAATGTCTCCTCCTCCGGAACCTGCTTCACGATAGCCGCAGACAACATCACCATCGATGGCCAAGGGTATACTATAAACTACTCACAGTCAGTTGTTGGCTACGGGATAAACAATACGGCAGGCTATGACAACCTCACTGTAAAGAACCTGAATCTCGTGCAGGGATTTGCGAATGATTCTTCATATGCAATCATTGCAAAAGGGACAGAAGACAGCATATTCACCAACAACAACATTACGACAATAGGGAATTACAGCTATGGCATCAGAATCCAGGCCCCATTCAACTACAGGAACCTGATATCAAATAACACCATCACGACATATGGAGATTGGGGCAGAGGTATAGATATTGTTGCCGAAAATACAAGCACAACAAATAATACTATAATCACTTACGGAAAATATGCCCATGCAATTTATGATTTTGGATCGTATAGAAATAATATAACTAAAAATAATATTACTACTTATGACTCTAGTATTGGCATATACATTAATTTAAATTGGATTTTTACGGTGGTTTCAAATAACTCAATCACATCATCAGGATCAGGACTATATCTTGATTCAGCATATAATGTAAATGCCTCTGGAAACAATATCACCGCTGTCGGTGACGGCATAGTATTTGAAGCTGCCGATTGGAACATTATCATAAACAACAACATAGTATCGACAGGCGACCTAAGTGATGCTACTTATTTTAATGGAGGTTCATACGACAATGTTTTGATAAATAATAGCATATTGGGAACAGGTGCCCAGACTTACGGCGTTAATATGGTAACTGGAAGTTCAAATAATTTCACAGGCGGGTCAATCAGGTCCCTGCAAAGTTACGACTATTATCTTTATGACACTCCAAATAATTTCAGAAACACAAATTTCACCGCACAAAGAAGCATCTACATCAATGGCGCAACTTATCAGTTCATCTACAACAACGAAACTGACGGCAATATCTGGCTCAAGACAAAGGTTTCGGCAGCAAGCTTAATAAACAGGACTCTTGTCACATGGTCTGAATCAGAAGTAAAATGGAATGATACAAATTCGACATCCGGAATAACAACAGAGTACACTCTTGAAGGCCTGTCACCAACCACAATATACAAGGTCTATAACACATTAGGGAGCGGCCAGACAAACTCTTACACGCTGGTTACAGATTCTAATGGAGCTCTTTCTGCATTTACTATTCTCCTTAATGGAAACACTGAAATATCAGTGGTTAAGGCCTCATCTGTGCAGCGTGTTTTTTACTACAACTTTTCTGACACTTCAGGCAACAAGGCATACAAGGATGAGACCCAGGGCGGGCTTTTACAGCCGCCAGCAAGCGGAGACGGCTGGACAGGTTCATTAGTAAGCTTACAGGAATACACATGGCTGTCTTCAGATGATAACCAGCCTGCCAACACAACAAGCGGCACATCAAATGATGAGCCATTTTTCAGGTTCAATTTTACAACTGACCTGGGTGCTGATTTGATAGAGTGGGGCTATATATCGATGAAGCACCGTTCTACAGGAGATAAAGCAGGTGAGGACTGCGCTGCAATCATATGGAATTATAGCTCATCATCATGGGAGCGATTCTATGCTACAGATGCTGATTTCGGTGCAGGGTATGTTACTGCGAATGTAGTTTATACAGATGGCATTTCTAATATAGTTGGCGGAAACAAGCAGCTTGTACTCATGTCAGAAGGCGATACCATGGGTAGCGGGGAAGGTTGTGAAGTTGATTTTGTGCAGGTAAAGGTCGGTTCGCTGCCAAATATTATAGTTACTTCGCAGTCTCCGGAAAATGAAACATACTACACACAGTCTATCTGGTTCAATGCCACACTGAATGAGGAGGGGTCGTGGTGCGGCTATTCTCTGGATGGTGTGGCAAACGCAACAATGACATACTCCTCAGGCAACTGGAACAACCTGACAACAGTTAGTGAAGGGTCTCACAATGTTACCTTTTACTGCAATGACACTTTCGGGAATATGAATTCAACAGATATGATGTATTTTACAGTGAATAGTACACTTCCTTATGGTGTGGTCTCTTGCCAGACACTATCAGTAGAAAACGGTTATTATAAGCTATTGAATAATGTCTCATCGACAGGTACTTGTTTTACGATTGCTGCTGATAATATAACTCTTGACGGTGATGGCTATACGATAAACTATTCGCAATCTGCAGTTGGCTATGCAATATATGACTCCGGAGGCTATGACAACATCACAATCAAGAACCTGAACATTGTCCAGGGAGGAACATCTTCAAATGCGTATGCGATTTATACATTAGAGACGGAAAATAGCAATATAACAAATAACAGTATTACAACATTGGGACAATGGAGTTGCGGAATACGTTTTAAGTCATCAAGCAATTTAAACACCGCCTCAAACAACACTATTGTAGCGAAAGGTATCGGTACTGATGCAATCAATCTTGTTTTATCAAGCAGTTACAATGTAATTGCCAACAACACACTCAAAACCGAAGGCGAAGATGGTTATGCTATTGGTATGTATTCATCATCCTGTAATTATAATACTATATCAAATAATAATATTACAGCATCAGGTGATGACGGCTATGGTGTTTATCTTTCTGGATGGAGCAACGTTAACAACATATTGAACAATAATATTTCGGCAGAATATTGCATTTATTTTTATCAATCACACAGCAACATTATCTCGAATAATATAATCACATCACCTTATATTGGCATTTTTTTTGAGGAAGGTTACTATACCACTATATCATATAATTCTATCATATCAAAATGGCAGAGTTTGTTACTATATAACTCTAGAACAAATGTCATCAGCGATAATAATCTCACGACCACTAACAGTTCCGCTACTATAGAGTTATGGTACGGTCACTATAACACAATTTTGAATAACACCATTACGAATACAGGGGGGGGCTTGGCTATGGATTTCGACGCATCAGACGTAAATACAATAAGCGATAACACAATAGCGACAACATCATCGGGTTCTCTTCGCGCCATTTTGGTATCCGCTTTCTATGCAGATGAATACAGCGATTACAATAACATCTCAGGCAATATTATTACAACAACAGGCAACAATACAAGAGCCTTCCAGATTGATAACGGCCGCTACAATATAGTATCAGACAACAACATCACGACATCAAACACCAGCTCCAAAGGCATCTATTTGACAGGAGAAGACTGCTATTCAAATACCATAGCAGACAATAATGTTGTGACCGAAAACACTTCATCGTATGGTGTACATATTTACTTAGCCATTTCAAACAACATAACAGGCGGCTCTATAATATCAAAACAGGGTTATGACTATTACCTGCGGGATGCGGGTGCCACAAACAAGTTTGTAAACACAAACTTTACAGCACTAAGAAAAATATACTTTTACGACAACACAAGCTGGTTCGTCTACAACAATGAAACAGGAGGAGACCTTTGGCTTAAGACCAGCGTTTCTGCAGCAAGCTCATTGAACAGGACACTTTCAAACTGGACGGAAATCCAAATGATGTGGAACGACACGAACTCGACCCAGGGAATAAATGTAACTTATAATGTCACAGGGTTGCGGACAAGCACTTCTTACCTAATCACAAACACTACAGATGCGACATCTACATCACAGGAACTCCAGACCGATTCAGATGGAAAAATATCCTTTACAATATCTCTGGATGGAAATACACAGGTAATGGTAGAGTTAGTGGATACAACAGCACCAACATATTCCTTGAATTCAACGAACTCAACTGAAGCAGGAACACCAATAGAGTTCAGGTTGAAATGGCATGACATGCTTAATGCAACAACGCAGGGAAATGTATCAGGCTACATTTTTTCATGGTGCAATGGAGTAAACCAAACATATCTCAACCAAACAAATGACCTGGAAACCGAGGAAAGGCAGTATAAAGGAAAACTTAAGCTAAATGATAGTGTGACATTTGATGACGGGGCAATACCACCGCTTGATTGGAGCATGGGTGGAGATATTAACCCGGCATGGCAGTCAACAGCGCCGGGATACAGCGGTGCTTATGCAGCAGAAAGCAATGCATTAATCAATGATAGTCAGGATGTTTGGATTAAAACAAATAATATGTTTTACCCTACTACAGGAGAGATCAGTTTCTGGTGGAATGTAAGTTCTGAATCAGGTTTTGATTACTTTGGCTTTTGCATAGATAAGAATTATGGAGAGGGAGGATGTACATGGGGGTCAGGTACTGGGCTTATCTCCGGCACGGTGGCATGGCAAAAGAGAACATATACAATATTTGCCGGACATCACTTCTTTACCTGGTTCTATGTAAAAGACGGAAGCCTAACAGAAGGGGCAGATAAGGGAATAATAGATGAGATCAAGTTTATCTCAGATGAATATCCGGATACCGAGGCAGACAAATACTATGTAACCTATGATAACATACTGACAGGAGACCTGTTAGAGCAAATGAATATTACAGTAACAATAAATGTGTCCTATTATAATAATTCAGGTTCAGCAAACAATGGAAATAACAATCCGGACTTATGGCTAGAGATGTACACTGGTTCTGAATGGATTGGGATAGGGAACATGAGCATAATTGGTACCGGTAACTTCTCGAAATCAACGCAAAATCCAACTATTGCAAATGCCTGGTCCAATGCAGCGAACAGGAATGTAAGGATTAAAGGAAAATACTTTGATTATAATTCTTCAAGCCTATATGACCAGATTGATTATACTGATGTTTGGGTCAGGATTGAAAGCGAGCAGGAATTTTTTAATGATACTTGGGTTCAGTTTCCAAATGCACCGGTAAACGAGAGTTGGAGCAATGTGACGAAAAAAGTGAATTCAACAGTCGGAGCAACTATCAAGTGGAAAGTATATGCGAATGACACAAGCCATAACTTGAATGCAAGCGATATCTACAGTTTTGTGACAATAGATACGCTTCTTCCGACAATAACACTTGATTCGTCAGAAAACAACACATATTTCAGTTATGTACCATACTTTAACGGAACATGCACAGACAACAGCGGAATATCACGAATATGGACAAATCTCTCTGAATATCCAGCTCAGTATACAACAAGTCCGTTCAGCTTTACAAACGATTCAGTCTTGACAGAAGGAAGATACGATGTGAATATCACCTGCAACGATAGTGTAGACAACCAGAACTCAATAGCATTCTGGTTCACATATGACGCCACACAGCCGAACATAACATTTGTGCCGCCGACAGAAGATAACAGCACATTAATATTAACCAACCATACTTATGTCAATGTTTCTATATCTGATACCGGCTCGCCAAATAATCTAACAGCTTTTATTGACTGGAACAACTCTTTGGTCGGTTGGTGGAGATTCAATGAAGAAACAGGGGAGAACTCTACGTTCTTCAAGGATTGGTCGAGTTACGGAAACAATGGGACCTGTTCTGGAACGATTTGTCCTGACTATACAACAGGAATGTTTGGGAAATCATTATTGTTTGATGGAACAAATGACTATATCACTATACCAGACAGTAATTCTCTTGACCTTACAAATTCATTCACAATTGAGGGATGGTTCAAGCCTGCTGAAACATACAGCAATATATCTGATTATTACCAGGGACTTATTGACAAAGGCTCATACCAGTTATTTCTGGATAAAGACGGAAAGCTCAAATTCTATCTTGGCTCCGATTCAGCAAAAAGCTGGAACGCCTTAGGTTCAGGAATGAATGATCATGTGCGCAGTTTTGCTGTCTGGAACGGCGAACTATATGCGGGCGGATATTTTACAACTGCAGGCGGCAATCCAGCAAGCAAAATAGCCAAATGGAATGGCACAGGCTGGAGTGCACTAGGCTCAGGAACGAATGGAGCGGTATTTGCACTTGCGGTTTGGAACGGTGAACTTTATGCAGGTGGATACTTCTGGACTGCCGGCGGGAACACGGTAGACTACATAGCCAAATGGAACGGCACAGACTGGAGCCCGTTAGGTTCTGGAATGGGTGATGGTGTGCACTCTCTTGCTGTCTGGGACGGTGAACTATACGCAGGCGGACTGTTCACAACAGCTGGCGGCAACTCAGCAGACTACATAGCTAAATGGAATGGCACAGACTGGAGTGCACTAGGCTCCGGAGTGGGTAATGATGTATATTCGCTTGCTGTCTGGGATGGTGAACTATACGCAGGCGGAGATTTCATAACAGCCGGCGGCAATTCAGCAGACTACATAGCTAAATGGAACGGCACAGACTGGAGCGCACTAGGCTCCGGAGTGGGTAATGACGTATATTCGCTTGCTGTCTGGGACGGTGAACTATATGCGGGCGGATGGTTCACAACAGCCGGCGGCAACTCAGCAAATTACACAGCCAAATGGAACGGCACAGACTGGAGTGCACTAGGCTCAGGAACGAGTAGTGATGTATTCTTGCTTGCAGTATACAACGGCGAACTATATGCGGGTGGATGGTTCACAACCGCTGGCGGCAGCTCAGCAAACTACACGGCCAAATGGAACGGCACAGACTGGAGCCCATTAGGCTTAGGAGTGACTGCTTTTGTAAATGCATTTGCTGTCTGGAACGGCGAACTCTATGTTGGCGGAGAGTTTACAACTGCAGGCGGCAACACAGCCAACAAAACAGCAAAATGGTCAAGCGGGAACGAAAAAGTTGTATCATCTGCAACAGATTCATGGTCTTCCGATTGGAAACACTTTGCAATAACTTATGATAATTCCAGCCTCAAAATGTACATAGATAGTGTATTGCAGTCGACGCAGCCAGCATCAATAACACCCCAGGTAAATACAATTAACCTGCATATAGGAGACACATACGGCTCAAGGGAGGGGGCGTATTCAGGCAGCGGTCCTGAACAATTCAACGGCACAATAGATGAAGTCCGTATCCACAATCGAACCCTTTCCCCCGAAGAGATCAATGCATCCTATAACACAGGCCTTTACAGAGTATACCATAATTTCACTAACTTGTCAGACGGCACCTATACCTACATAGCCTACGCGCAGGATCTTGCAGGCAATGTCAACCAGACAGAGACGCGAACTTTAATGATAGGCGATGACACAACCTATCCACAATATTCCCTCAACCAGACAAACTCAACAGAGGCAGGAAAAGATGTATTGTTCAGCTTATACTGGGAAGACAATTATGCCCTTGCAGGATATATTTTCTCCTTCGACAACGGCACAGGCACATTCTATAACGACTCCTATGCTGCTATGATAGGCACAGAAAGCTGGTCGAATGTCACAAAGACAGTAAACTCAAGCATAGGATCAACAATAAGATGGATTGTATATGCGAATGACACAGCAGGGAATATGAACACTTCAGAAATTTTCAGTTTTATAATAACAAGTTCAGGCGATTCAACACCTCCAACAATAACAATAGAGTCCCCCGAGAACAAGTCATACAACACCCAGTCAATCTGGTTCAATGCAACAGTGGCAGATGCAAGCGGCGTTGATTGGTGCGGTTATTCCTTGGACGGGGCAGAAAACATCACAATGATAAACAGTTCAGGCAACTGGAACAATCTGTCAACCGTCAGCGAAGGTTCCCACAATGTAACATTTTCCTGCAACGACACTGTAGGCAACATGAACTCAACAACACAATACTTCACAGTTGATATAACACAACCATTCGTAGAAATAATCCTTCCGGAAAACACAACATACCCAACAACAGCACTTGACCTAAACTACACAGCAACAGACCCATACATTGATTCTGTCTGGTACGAATACAACAGCATCAATACAACACTATCCGGCAACACAACATTTACTGCCATTGACAACCAGCAGTCAACATTGACTTTGTACGCAAATGACACCGCAGGAAACCAAAACCAAACAAGCATAGCATTCACAGTTGACACAATACCCCCAACAATAGAATTCGTCCCGCCCACAGACACAGACAACGATTATGTGAACAGGAACTACAGTTATGTAAATGTTTCAGTATCTGATGTCTTGAGTCCGAACAACCTTACATCATTCATAGATTGGAACAGAAGTCTGGTAGGGTGGTGGAGGTTCAACGAAGAGACAGGAGAAAATTCCACGTTCTTCAGGGACTGGTCGAGTTGGGGCAACAACGGAAGCTGTACGGGTGTCAACTGTTCTAATTATACAGATTCAGGGAAGTTCGGTAAAGGAATGATGTTTGACGGAGTTAATGATTATGTAAGAATAACTGACTCCTCAAGTTTAAGCCCGACAGATAAGATAAGTATTGAAGCGTGGATTAACCCAATTGAAAATGTGATGTTGGGAATTGTAGAAAAACAAAATGGATCTAACAATGCATATGGTTTTAATTACCTAAACGATTATAAATTAGGATTTCAGATTAACTGGGGGTTTCCCTCGGTAATTGCCTGTCTTTCAGACACAGGTAGTGTTAACCTCAATGAATGGACACATGTTGTTGCAACTTATGATTTACACTTGGCTTCAGATAATATGAAAGTATATGTAAATGGGATATTAAATGCAAGTTGTAACTATAATAACCAAATAGAGACACTTTCTAACGGATACTTTGATATTGGTGTTAATGCAGGAGGCGGCGATGAACATTTCAACGGCACCATCGACGAGGTAAAAATCTACAACCGTGTCCTAACCCCCCAAGAGATCAACGCTTCCTACAATACAGGGCTATACAGATTAGAAACAAACTTCACCAACCTCGCAGAAGGAACATACACCTACACAGCCTACGCACAGGATCTGGCAGGGAATGTGAACCAGACTGACACAAGAACCATAACTATTGATACAACAAACCCCGACATCTACTTCGTCCCGCCCACCCCTGACGACGGCAACACCACAAGCAACGATTACACATACATCAATGTCACAGCAAACGACACCAATAACATCACCGCCTTCATCGACTGGAACAACTCTTTGGTCGGCTGGTGGAGGTTCAACCTTGAAGCCGGCGAGAACGACACCTTCGCAAGAGACTGGTCAACCTACGGTAACAACGGCACCCTAACCAACATGAACCCCGGATTAGACAACTGCACAGGCAACTGCTCTGGCTGGACGACAAGCGGGAAATTCGGCAAAGCCCTTAGGTTTGATGGTATGAATGATTATGTGGATTGCGGGAATGATGTAAGTTTGAATATCACTGATGCGATTACTATTGAGGCGTGGGTGAAAGCAAATGCGGACAATAATTTAAGGGTTGCATCTAAACATTCTGGCGGCGGTAACTATGGTTGGATGTTAGCAAGAGGGGCATCATCCGATAATGTCGAATGGAGAATATCTACCGATGGTAGTGATTGGAATGGTGGTATATCGAATAGTGATTCTTTTTTAGTTGGAAATTGGTATCATATTGTGGCTAGTTATGATGGTTCTTATATGCGAGTATATATTAATGGGGCAGAAAATACTCGTGATTTTCCATATTCTCTTACAGGAAATATCAATATTGCACCCGTAACTACAAAAATTGGTCGTGATGAATATTGGCAATGTGGGTCATCGACATGCTTCAACGGCACCATAGACGAAGTCCGCATCTGGAACCGTGCCCTCTCCCCCGAAGAAATCAACGCCTCCTACAACACCGGACTCTACAGATTGTACCACAACTTCACTGACCTGGAAGACGGTACCTACACCTACACTGCCTACGCACAGGATTTGGCAGGGAATGTGAACCAGACCGAGACGAGGACAATTACAAGTACCAACATAATATTAACTGAATCATTAACCCAAACGCTTGTAATCCCAGGAGACTCAGTCACAGTCATTGGTCATGCGACATATACAGCGGACGGCACTCCGGTTGCAAACAACAATATGAATCTGTTTTTAGACGGTCAGGCTGTAAGCGTTATAAACCCCGGCAATTACACTCCAGCAGGCGAATCACAGGCATTGTGGCCATATCGTAAGGCAATCACGATAAACGGCTCGACGACAGAACAAACAGATTATCAGGTTCTTGTAACTCTAACATCGTTAAATTTCAACTTCCTAAAGGCAAATTCTGACGGCAATGACACAAGATTTACCTCACTTAACACAATAAGCGGCATAGAGCAGAATATCTCGTTCTGGATTGAAAAATGGACTGCAAACAATGCCTTGATTTGGGTGAAAGTTCCGTCTATCGCGGATAACGGCAATACGACATTATATATGTATTACGGGAACCCTTCTGCTTCATCCTCAAGCAACGGTACTGCAACATTTAAGTTCTTTGATGATTTTGAGGGCGGAACATTAAATGCCTGGCAGCAAGTTGGTAAAGGAGTAATTGATTCTACTTATGTACGCGGTGGAAGTTATTCAATGAAAGTCCAGGGTCTGGATTCCTGCGATGTTTCGGAATCAGAGCGCGCTATTTCTAATAATTTTACATCCACCCACAGTCTTGTTTTTGATTATTGGTTTCAAGGTAGAGTCGCTGCCGGCAATCAACCTTATAGTTACCTATTTGAAGATTCAAATAATTTTGTGAAATTTGAGGTAGACACACAACCTCATGCTGTTATGTATACTCGATTCGGAGTTACAGAGGGTGGTAGTTCTATTGGCTGGACAAGTGATGCAGGGAATTTTCCTGCTAATACTTGGCATCATGCGAAAACAATTGTTAGTGGAACGAATATCAAATGGTATTTTGACACCGTAGATGCTACAACATTAAGAGGGGAAATGACAAATGCAGCAATAGCAAATCTGGATTTTATAAATGTGCATTTGATTGGAAGATGTTCTTCCGGGTATTATGATGATGTCCGCGTTCGAAAATACACATCAATCGAGCCAACCGTAATTTTAGTCGGCGCGGAGCAAAACGCCATAATCACAAATTCTACCGGCGGATATAGCTACACATTTATTGCTCCGGTAATTGTTGGCAATTATACATTGAAAGTCAATCTCACTGATTCGAATAACATTATTGGCTCAAATGAAACGAATTTCACAGTAATAATTAATTTGCAAAGCCCGAACGCAAAAGGTGTAAATACAGGCACTTCGAGCGTGAATGTTGGTGAGACGGTCAATATTTCTGTGAATATTCCTTTAAGCAACATCAAATACCCAACAGTTAATATTTCACAGGTCTGGACAAATGTTTCAAACTCGTCAGAGTCTTATATTTATTTTCTCTCGGGCGATGTTTCTGGCGGAACATGGTATGATGATACATTCTCAAGCCTGGCTTTGGGGCAATATAATGTTTCATTCTATGCTAATTTGACCGACGGATTTAACACAGCAACAATAATAAATACAACATTTGCGGTAAAACAAATAGAAATAACCGAAACTCTTACACCATTAATCGTAAACTCTGGCGAAAATGTAACTGTTTTTGGGCAGGCAATGCTTCAGCCGGACAATACTAATATTGTGAATAACAGCATTAATATTTTTTTGGACGGGCAACTTGTCAATGTTATAAACCCCGGCAATTACACTCCAGCAGGCGAGTCACAGGCATTGTGGCCATACCGTAAGGCAATCATAATAAACGGCTCGACGACAGAACAAACAGATTATCAGGTTCTTGTAAATCTAACATCGTTAAATTTCAACTTCACAAAGGCAAATTCTAACGGCAATGACACAAGATTTACCTCACTTAACACAATAAGCGGCATAGAGCAGAATATCTCGTTCTGGATTGAAAACTGGACTGCAAACAATGCCTTGATTTGGGTGAAAGTTCCGTCTATCGCGGATAACGGCAATATGACATTGTATATGTATTATGGAAATCCTGAAGCTCCAAGCTTAAGCGATTATTTCAATGTGATGGATTTTTATGGTGATGGCTCCAGCGGACCATTAACCGTTTCCTATGCAAACACAGTAATAAATACTTATACTTATTTAACTGGAAACGAAAACACAGGAGACAATATAATAGCAGTCAATAGCGGAACCGCTTTTTCAGATGGGGACGAAATTCTAATAATACAAATGCAAAACAGTTCTGGCGGTGCAGCCGGAACATACGAATTCAAAAAGATAGATTCTGGCGGGGGAACAACGACTCTAACTCTTGATACCTCATTAAAAAACAATTATACTTCGGGCACATTTGATTCGACAACATCTACAGTAACGCAGGTTGTCCGTGTTCCCCAATACACTAGTGTGACTGTCGATTCCTGGGCAAGCATAACAGCACCGGCATGGGATGGATATAAAGGAGGAATCGTGGTTTTCAGGGCGAACGGAATAGTCAACATTCAGGGAACTATCAATGTCACTGCAAAAGGATATAGAGGGGGTGTTGGTGGAACTTGGGGAAGTTGGCCTGGAAATGCCGTAGGCATACAAGGTGAAAGCTATCAAGGCAAAGGCACTGCAAACAGATTCGTTAATTTAGGCGGAGGCGGAGGCGGACAGCAGATTTCAAGTCCGAGAAATGACCGTGCCGGGGGGGGCGGTGGAGGTCATGGAACTACGGGCAGTGATGGGACGGCACAGAGTGTTAGTGAATATAGGGGGCGGGGCGGAACAACATATGGTTCTTCAGATCTTTCAACCACATTCTTAGGTTCCGGAGGTGGAGGTGGAAGTAATGGAGGACCAACTGCTTTTGGCGGCGCTGGCGGCGGCATAGTTATGGTTTATTCTTCGTTGGTTACTGGTTCTATTACTGCCAAAGGCGGAGATTGGGTTTCTGGCGGAGAAGGACAGGCTGGCGGTGCAGGTGGAAGTATTTTTATGACAGCTAATAATATTTCTTCATTAACTACTAATACATCTTATGGGCTTGGGCAGCCAGTTGCTTGTTGCGGCGAATCCGGCGGAAATGGAGGATATGGTAGAATACGTTTAAGTGCCTATTCAATTTCAGAATCATCAACACCTTCAGCATACACACAGGGGTTTGATACAGAGCACAACCGAAAATACACAGTTCCCGAGCCAACAATACTTTCAGTCGGCGCAGAACAGAATGCTGCGGTAACGAACTCTACTGGCGGATATAACTACACATTTATTGCACCTCAGACGGCAGGCATCCACACAGTAAAAATCAATTTGACGAATGCGAATGGAATTTACGCTGAAAATACGACAAATTTTACAGTGCTTTCAGATGATTCAACACCACCGACAATAATAATACAGTCCCCGGAAAACAAGTCATACAATACAACATCGACTTGGTTCAACATAACACTCGACGAAGCCGGTGATTGGTGCGGTTATTCATTGGATGGAACAGCGAATGTAACAATGACAAACAGTTCAGGCAATTGGAACAATCTGTCAATCGTCAGCGAAGGTTCCCATAATGTTACATTCTTCTGCAACGATACTTTAGGAAACATGAACTCGACAACCAAATACTTCACAGTTGACATAACAAAACCAACAATAACAATCTTTGAGCCAACAAGCACAACAACAGACGATAACACCCCCCACATAAACGCCACACAGAGCGACCTATATCCGGATTCAATGTGGTACGCAATTGACGGGGGAACAAACATTACGGGCGCTTGGACAACTGCTATTGATGCAAATACCACCATTTTGTCTGAAAGCACACACTACATTACAGTATACGCCAATGACACAGCAGGAAACATGAATTCAACCACAATATACTTTGAAGTAGACGCGCTTGCCCCGCAAATCACAATTATATACCCCCCAACAGAGATGCACGGGGGAGATACATGGTTCAACAGCTCTTTGGACCAGAGAGTCTCTTGGTGCGGATACTCTTTGGACGGGGCACAAAACATCACAATGGCAAATGACACTCAACTGGACTACTACAGGTTTGTTTTTGGGATTTCAAGGGGCTCGCACAGTGTTGTGTTTTGGTGCAACAACACCTTCGGTGTTTATGCCAGCAAAACAAGGAATTTTGAAATAACATCCGGCTTTGTTGTTGTGAAATTTGTAGGTTCCGGCTTTTCGCCAGTGGAAGATACAGCGGCAAAATACGTGGCAACAAACTTTGCAGGAGGAACTCTTGCAGGGCTTATCCATGCAGGAGGGACATTCAACAATGTATCTTCCGGTGCAAACTACATGGCATTGACACAGGGAATTCTGGCAGAAGGCAAAAGCGCAAAAGCATATGTCGTGTATTCTAAAGGAGATATAAGCTCAATAGAGCGAAGAATCCCATACATCCAGTCAGGAGAAATAGAAAAGATGCCAAACCCAAGCTTCGGTTTCGGGATTGACAAGATATACAGGATACAAACAGGGCTTGAATACAACAACATAAACTTCAACAACAAGGAGAAAATGGGCGAAGGACAACATATGGTTGTTGTGCATAATTGGGGCGAAGACGAGAACAACAAGCATCTGATTGGCGTTTGGGAGAAATAGCAACTATCTCTTAAGCTCCCGCACGATTTATATATCTTCTGGCGTAGTTATATGTATAAACTTAAAAGTCATTCCTTGTTTATTTATGGAGGTTATATGCATGAAAAAAAATGTTTCATTTGACATAAAAGAAGGAACTGTAGAGATTAAAATAAATTCCACGGTTTATCCAATGGGCATAATATATCAGGCAGCCGATGTGTTTATCGATAAGGCATATGTATCTCTTGACGGGGATCCGGAAAAAGAAATAATTGTTACATTAAAGCCCAAAGAACAGGACACAGGTCTTGAGGCACTTGCAGGCGATTTTCAAAATGAGCTTGTGAATTACGCAGCTTATTTTGTACGGGCGCAAGTAAACCGCGACATCCGCGAGGCAATGCTGAAGCGGGCGTTTTTTTCTGTTCTGCCGAACGAAGGCAAGAAAGAAACAAATCAAGATAAGGAATTCGAGTCAAAAAAGCTTGAAAAAGTAAAAATCGATATAGGCACAAAAGTCCCGATTATGGATGATGTTGAAAAATGTGATGTTTCCATGGAAGACATAGCAAAACCATGGGATGAACAGAAAGGGAAAATAGAAGATAAGTGAGCCTGTGTTCTATGGATGCGCAAAAGATAGAATCTGTTGACATAAAGTTCGGATATTCCTGTAACAACAACTGCATCCATTGCGTTATCGCAGGGCACAAAGAGCGAATATTAAATGAAAAAAAACCAATTGACAGGACAACAGATGAAATAAAAGAGCACCTTCTTGATGCAAAGAAAAAAGGAGCATCATCAGTTGTTTTCACAGGCGGTGAAGTCACAATACGGCCTGATTTTCTTGAGCTTTTGAAGTTTGCAAAAACAGAGGGCATGAATGTTGGTCTTCAGACAAACGGAAGGTCTTTCTGTGTAAAAGACTTTGCAGGAAAGACTCTTGAGATTGTCCCCAACATGCATTTTGAAGTTGCCCTTCATTCCAACAGAAAAGATGCGCACGATAAAATCACACGGGTCAAAGGCTCTTTTGAACAGACAGTTGCAGGAATAAAGAATCTCATTGATTGCGGTGCTAAAAGCGTGAATTTTAAGGTTGTAATATCGCGCCTTAATTTCAAGGATTTGGAAAAAATAGTTGAATTGGCTTACAATTTGGGTGTAAATGGTGTTGACATAGCATTTCCTCATGGCATGGGCAACGCAAGAAAATACTGGTTTGACCTAGTCCCAAAATACACAGAAATACATCCTTATGTGGTTGATGCCGCCTCTTTTGGCAAAGATAAAGGAATAAATGTCTCGTTCGAAGCGATTCCGTTTTGTTTTCTTAAATGTTTTGAAAATTGTGCTTCTGAAATCAACTTCCTCGAGCACTATATGGATGGCACCACAACAGAACTTAGGCAGGTTGACGACCCGGCAATGAACTGGCAGGAAGAGCGGCTAAGGATAAAATCCAAGCCTCCACAATGCAAGGAGTGCAGATATTTTTATGTTTGCGAAGGAGTTTGGCGCGAATATATCGAGCTTTACGGCGGCAAAGAATTCAAGCCAGTTGCAGGAAAGAAAATAAAATCTATTGTCGCAATTGGTTCGTGAGTTTACAATTCATTCACACCATTATTTATAAAAGTACGGTAAACAATAGTTTCAGACAGACAGAGGTATTTCAATGGCATTGCCTATTCAATTCATAAATGACAGCGCAAAAATAAATTTTAACTCAGAATTCTATAGCATGTATTCCCTATCTGAAGTTTGCGAAAGATTCCAGCACATGTTCAAGATGACTGTAGAATTTTCAAGAGATAAAAAGCAGATTAATGTTTATTTTAAACCGAAGATAGAAATTAGCCGGGATGAATTTAAAGAAATACTTTTGGAATTTTTAAATCATACAATACATGAGGAAGTCAGCGTGTCAAAATAGTGATTTTATGGGAAAAACATATTCTTTAGATATGGATAAATATGTGATTGGAAATTACAATTATAAGACGCTCTTAAATGGAAAAATTCTTGTGACAACACTACACGGCGGATGGGCGATTTTAGATGAAGACGAATTTCGTCTGCTGCGCCAGGGAGGGGTAGAAAAAGACCCGGAACTTTACTCTCTTCTTTTAAGCGAGGGAATAATTCTTTCTGAAACCAATATCTCTGCCGCAACAGCACAGTTAAAAAACAAACACGCCCAGCTTTTTTCTGCAACAACATTACATATAGTTACCCCAACGCTTCGGTGCAACCACAAGTGCGTGTATTGTTATGCTGCATCAAAGCCTGAAAACGACAAAAAATATGACATGACAAAGGACACTGCCAAGGCAGTTGTTGATTTTATGTTTCAGGCGCCTTCAAATAAAATATGCATTGAATTCCAGGGAGGGGAGCCGCTTTTGAACTTTCCTATTGTAAAATTCATTGTCGAATATGCAAAAACAAAGGCAAAAGAAATGAAAAAAGAAGTCGATTTCCGGCTTGTGTCTAATCTTACGCTGATGGATAAAGATAAGCTTTCGTGGCTTGTTGAAAACAAGATTGCTCTTAACTCATCTTTTGATGGCCCTAAAGGCGTACACAATAAAAATAGGAAATATGATGGCGGTAAAGGCACTCACAAAGAGGTTCTTTTTTGGATTGAAAAACTAAAACAAAAAGGAATAACAATATCTCTTATGCCTACAATCACGCGCCACACACTTCCTTTCTTTAAGGAACTCATTGACGAATATGTGCGTTTGGGACAGAAAAGTTTCTGGGCGAGAAGGATGAATGTCGGCGGATTTGCAACAAATGTATGGAATGAAATAGGATACACACCAGAAGAGTATCTTGAGTTCTGGAAAAAATGCCTTGACTATCTAATTGAGCTAAATAAAAAAGGTATTGATATACACGAGGGGGCAATAAGCATATTTTTGAAAAATATAATTTTTTCCAAAAAATACCAGGGTTTTGTCTGCCTTGCATCTCCCTGCGGTTGCGCATGGTCGCAGGTAGCGTACAATTACAAAGGAGACATATATACCTGCGATGAAGCAAGAAGTTTTGAGGCATTCAGGATTGGAAATGTAAAAGAGACAACATACGAGGAACTTTATTCTTCATGGGATGTTTTGGATATTGTAGACCTTACAACAGGACAGTCGTTTGATTGTGCCGAATGCGTATATCATCCTTTTTGTGGACCGTGCATTGTAGATGAGTACGGTGAGCATGGAAACATAATAAAGAAACCGAATTCATTTAATTGCCAAATCAAAAAAGGTGTTTTTGATTACATCTTCAATGAGCTTATGGATGATAAAGAGAAATGGGGCATTGTGCGCGGCTGGGCTGTCGGGGATAAGGAGTGCGTATCTTGCGCGACAAAAGAAAAATGCCAATGAATTAGTGGTGGTGGGGTAATTATAATTCTTATGAAAGAAATAACTGTTCCTGATGGAGTTCCAAACACATACATGCCTAAAAATTATCTGCGTGAAATAGTTGTTGCCAAGGAAAGCGATTTAACACTTTTTTCATATCACGCAGTGCTTGCAGACCTAAAGCCACTACTTGATGATTGGGTACCTGTTGAGCGAATGAATTTATTTGAGAAAGCATGCAAAAAATACGGGCTTTTCGTAAGCAAGGAATCTCTTTTCATCGATATGCCTTTTTTGGATACTGAGAAAACCATCGGCAAGAAATACATGACTACAACAAAAAAATTTTGCGCCCCTATTGGTTCAAATTATCTGGGCATTGTTCATGTTTTTGTCTCAAAAACAAAAAAAACCCTTCTTGATGGAAGAGGTTTCGGTTGGTATCCACTTGCGATAAATGGCAGAGTAATACCAAAAACAAGATACGACCACTATAAATTTGGCGAATTTTTAGGGTATCCGAAATGTTGTATAGATTTTTTTTGGAAGTATAATGATCATAACAAATATGCAAATACGTTGTTTCTTCCTTTTAAAAACACCAAAAAACCGAATTTTATGTGTAACACGCTTACAAAAGACAGTCATAGTTACGCATATCATATTCCCTGCAGTTTTGATTGTAAAAACACAGCTAATTTGGCATCGATGTTAAGAGAGTTCATATATCTCAAAGACCCGAAATATGGACAAATTATAGACAAATGCACGAAGAAAATATTTATTGTGTTCAAAGAAAGAGATATTTACGGCTTCGAAGGGCAGGTAAACGGAAATGAACTTAATTACAACAACTGCTATTTTTTGGATTATGCTTTGTATCCTGCTAAATATATTGAGTTATTTAAAAAAGGGAATCGACTAAAAGTGACAGACGAAAGAATTATTATTTATTCACGAAGCAAAATACTAAGCGAAATTAAAAAGGAAAGACCGGAAACGGGGTTTATGATATCTTTTGGTGATTAATATAAACAATGTAACTGAATTATTAAAAAATCAATTTGCCTTCGAGCCAAAATACCAGTTTAATGATATTTCGTTTGACAAATCAATTACCGTGCACCTTTTTAATCTGTTTGAAAAAATAAAATTTGAGAATGACGCAAAATATGAGGCGATAAAAAAACTTATTTCGCGGTTTGAAAATGATATTGAAACCGTGCTTTTTTTGAGGGCGCATATTGCATATATTGATGGCGATTTTGAGTCTGCAGCAAATTATTTTTTACAAATGATTGAAAGATGTCCGACAAACATAGATTTGTGGGCATACCTTACTTTTGCGTTGATGAAAACTAAGCATTATGAACTTTCATGGAGTGTTGTGTTTAATACATATCACTTTATGCATTTTTACCAAAAATATAATTTTCACACACTAAACATCGGAACTCTAACAACATTAAAAAAAATAATAAACAGCGCAGAACCAGAAAACACATATTTATGGGCGCCTAAATTTGAAGAAGAATTTTTAATCATTTCAAGGCAATGCAACAACAACTGCATAACCTGCCCAAATGAGTCTATTTTGAAGAATTCCACTATATTGCCGTTTCTTGATAATGCAGGAATGCGACTTTCGGAATACCTCTTTTTCAAAATTGGAAAAAAGCACATCAAATCCCTTGTGTTCACCGGAGGTGAACCAACCATACTTGAAAATTTTTTTGATGTGTTGAATGCTGTATTTATGACACGACACGACATAAATCTTATTATACAGACTAACGGGAGGATGTTTTGTTCTGGTGCTTTTTTGGCCAAGTTTGAAAAATACAAAACAAAAAAAATATGTTTTGAAGTAAGTTTGTTTTCAGATAAAAAGGATATCCATAACCAAATAACGCAATGCAAAGACAGTTTTGAACAAACAACACAGGGAATAATAAATCTGCTTGAGAAAGGGCACTCTGTAGAAATCAACATACTGTTAAATCCGCTCAATTACAGAGAGGTGCATAGATCAGTAGATTTCGTTGCAACAACTTTTGGAAAATATCGTACGTTAAATAAACTAAATTTCATCACTCCGGTCCTAAGCGGAAATTATGCAAATAGTTTTGATTACTGCGAAACCAAAAAAATGCTCGATTTTGTGGATGAATATATAAAAAACTATACGGGGGATATGCTTCTGGAACTAAAAAACAGATATTTATGACGTACATGTTTTAAAAATACTATTTTTAATTTCGTAAAAATCAAAAAATTATAAAAAAGAAAATCGTGTGTATTTACCCAAAATTAGTCCTTCAGAAGAAAGAATATCTTCTACATCTTTTCTTTTTTCTTCAAACCCGGCTTCTGTAATCAAATCAATGCAAACAATAGGTTTTACTTCTTCCAGTTCAACAGTTCTTACGAAGATATCATGCGCATTAATCAACTTGCCAATGTTTGAGGTCAGATTATAAATTTTATCCAATCCATAAGGCGGTCTTATCCTGATTCCGATGTAATTGCCTTTAAGCGCGCCGTGGGTCAGTGATTTTAAAGTATCTTCAGATTCAATAGAAACATCACAGCCCTTTAATTCTTCTTTAAGATCCATTTGTTTTCTTAGACTGTTTATGATATCTTCTGACGAATGAGAATCACCAACATTTCCTGTGATAAAAACTCCCGGCGATGAAATTTCATGCCCGTACCTTAAAAGCGAGCTGAAAAAGGCAAGTTCTGTGTCATCAAATGTAAAATCCTTAAAAGCGGATTTAACATCCCCTATATTCTTTCCCTCAAAATAAACAAAGCCCCTTATTTTTTGCATGGGTTTTATTTGTATGTTGATTATTATATGTTTTTTGGTATGGGTTTAATGCGGACAAGTGGTTATTTTAACGATACAGCAATTATTTAAGTTTTTTAACAAAACATATGTTGTGGTGGAACAAAAACATAAAAAATATTGTAGCGATATTAGTTGCATACTTCTTGCGGGCGGAAAATCAGAACGTCTTCAAGACAAACCTTTTCGTATATTAAATGGACGCCCCATAGTAAGTTATGTTTTGGATGTCGTAAAAAATATTTTTGAAGATGTTGTGATTGTTGTTAAAAATAATCAACAAGTAAAAAATATTAGAGAATTAACATCAATTGAAAAAATAATAGCTGACAATGAAAACGAATTTTCTCCGGCAACAGGTATAAAAAAAGGCATTATTCATATAAAAAATAATCGTTTTTTTCTTATAGCTTGTGATATGCCTTTTATTACAGAAAAAATAATAATAAGATTAATTAACTATTCAAAAAAATATAATTGTGTTGTGCCCTTTTCTAGTCGTTTTCAGCCTTTCTGTGCCGTGTATGAAAAGAATGTTTTTAAAGGATGCGCAGTTAATCAAAGTATGAGGCAAATCATCGAGAACAGCCATGCAACTATTGTGTCTTTCGATAATTCTTTGGACTTCTTTAATATAAATACTCTCACCGATTTAAAAAATGCTAAAAGCATATTTACTATTAAGCAAAATTAACGAAACATTTGCCGGTCCCATTATGACAAAAAATATCAAAGTTTTCAAAAGTACTTGCGGTATGTGCCATGGAGGCTGTGGTGTTCTGGTTAGTATTAAGGATGGTAAAATAATAGAAATTAAAGGCGACCCTAAATCGCCGTTAAACAAGGGTGCTTTATGCCCTAAAGGTCGTGCGAGTTTAGAACATGTGTATAATAAAAAACGTCTGAAAAGACCATTACAAAGAGTTGGAAAAAGAGGTAGTGGAAAATGGAAGGAAATTTCGTGGGATTCTGCTATTGAATTGGTGGCTAAGTCGTTGGAGAACACCAAAAAAAATTATGGCGCCCATACAGTTGCTTTTATGATGGGTACTTTAGATCATTTTGGTCCTTTTGTGGTCGAATTAGCTCATGAATACGGTAGCTCTAATGTTGAGGGGCATCATGCAATTTGCTATATGCCTAGAGAAAAAGCAGAAACTTTAACATACGGGAGTGTGACTTTTTGTGATTTTTTTGGCAAAATAGCCCCTAAATATATATTGTCCTGGGGTGCAAATCCTGTAAACTCGGGTACAAATCCAGGACCGCCATTTCC
>JAUVES010000074.1 GCA_030594675.1 Candidatus Nanohaloarchaea archaeon | reverse complement strand
GAATAGCAAAGAAAGGTGCAAAAATAGTCTCAGTAAACAACACTTTTGAAAACACATTACTTTCGGGACTTCTCATAAGATGCTACCTCTTCCTCAAAGACAATCTATATCAACGAATGAAAACATCACCTATAAAAGCAGAGGACCAATTCAAAAATGCCGGACTTAAAAACATAAAGCAGAAAAAAGTGTTCTGGGCATGCCAGGCTGTATCAGGCACAACTTAATCAACAATCAAAGAATCTCCCATAACTTTGGGCTTTTTAAGGCCAAGAATAGAAAGTACAGTTGGTGCAATATTATAAAGCCCCCCATCTTTAATCTTATACTTTTCTGAAGATACGATAGTGCAGTACACCTTATTCATAGTGTGTGCAGTGTGTGGCTCACCAGTATTGTAATGGATCATCTGTTCGCAGTTGCCGTGGTCAGCAAGAACTATTGCAGTTCCGCCAAGTGATTCAATAGCGCCTAACAACTTACCCAGACAAGTATCAACAACCTCAACCGCCTTCACAGCAGCATCAAGTTTCCCAGTATGCCCGACCATATCCCCGTTTGCATAATTCAGGACAACAAGATCATAATCATTCTTATCAATCAATTTCACCGCCTTTAAAGTCACCTCAAAAGCAGACATCTCAGGCTTTAGGTCATAAGTTGCAACTTTTGGTGATGGTACAAGAAGCCTGTCTTCACCTAAAAACGGCTTTTCAGCCCCGCAGTTGAGAAAAAAAGTCACATGCGCATATTTTTCAGTCTCAGCAGCCCTTAACTGTCTAAGCCCTGCCCTGCTCACAATCTCTCCAAGACTGTCCTTCATTTTTTCAGGAGGAAAAGCAACAGGACACTTTATCTTTCTGTCATACTGTGTAAGGCACACAAAATTAAGATTTACAACTGTCTTTTTCCTGATAAAGCCTGCAAATTTACCTTCAACAAATGCCCTGGTAGTCTGCCTTGCCCTATCAGAGCGGAAATTAAAAAATATAACAGAATCCCCATCCTCAACTTTCTGCATCTCACCATCCTTTACAATTATAGTAGGCTTTACAAACTCATCTCCTTCACCATGCTTATATGCGTTCTCAATAGCAGCAATAGCATCTTCTGCTTCAAAACCCACGCCAGACACCATGGCAGCGTACGCCTTATGTTCCCTGTGCCATCTATTATCCCTGTCCATCGCATAATATCTGCCCATGATAGTGGCAATCCTGCCAACACCAAGATCCTTTATCTTTCTCTCAAGCATCCTTATATACTTCTTTGCACTTCTTGGCGATGTATCTCTTCCGTCAAGGAATGCATGGATGCACACATTATTCACACCTCTTTTTTTTGCCATCTCCATCAGCGCAAAAAGATGGTCTATGTGCGAATGGACGCCTGCATCAGACAGAAGTCCCATAAGGTGTAAAGTTTTTCCCTTGTCCGAGCAGTTCTTCATAGCATCAAGTAACACCTTGTTTTTGAAAAAAGAGCCATTCTCTATCTTTTTATTTATTAAGAAAAGTTCCTGCTTTATAATCCTTCCTGCACCGATATGCTGATGGCCTACTTCAGAGCCGCCAAGTGTCCTTGAAGGAAGCCCTACAGCCTCGCCGCAGGTAGCAAGTTTGCATGTAGGATACTCTGCTCGTATCCTGTCAATAACAGGAGTCTTTGCAATAGCTACAGCATTTCCTTCCTTCTTGGGATTTATTCCAAATCCATCAAGTATCACAATTGCAACAAGATTCTTACTGCAGGTCATCATATCTCCTCTACAAGTATCTCATCCCTGTCTTCAACATCAACAGGAAAATTTTTCATGCAGGCCTTAACTGCCTGCTCAAGTTTAAGCTCATTCTCAGCATATATATCAAAAAGCTTGTCTCCCTTTTTAACAAAATCGTCTATTTTCACATGTATATAGATGCCAGCACCTTTATCTTTCGGTGCACCTGCAATCCTTGCAACCCTGCTGATTCTCCTGTTATAGGTCCTTGCAACCTTACCAGTTCTGTTAGTTTTGATGCTTATTATATACTTTCCAAGAATGCTGTGCAGATTGATATCTGCATTGCCATCCTGTATCGTGATAATCTCCTTGAATTTCTTGAGCGCCTTTCCTGAATCAAGAATATCTTCTGCAGTATCTCTGTTACCTTTTTTAGTAAGCTTAAGAAGCATGCCTGCAAGGTCAAGGCTTTTTTCCCTAAGGTCATTAGGTCCATTGCCTTCAAGAACAGACAATATATCAATGCACTCCAGCACAGGCCCGATGCCTTTACCTATAGGCTCATCTCCTCGTGTGACAGCGCATTCAACTTTCAGGCCAAGTTTTCTTCCAAGCATCTTAAATCTTTTTGCAAGGTTTCTTGCCTTTGCAAGGCTTTCAACTTTTGACTCAAACCCAAAAGGTATGTCAATGACAATTGCTTTTGCACCCATCGCCGCCTTCTTTGCCATTACAGACGCAAGCAGCTGTCCCTGTGGGTCAACAGATAAAGGATATTCTCCTCTTATGATCTTGCTGTCTGTAGGAGCAATATCCATATTGCCGCCCCAGACAAAACACCCGCCAGTCTTATCTATGATCTTCTGGATCTTATCAGTCGGCTGGTCTACATTGCACCATACTTCCAGCGTGTCAGCAGTTCCGGCAGGAGATGTTATAGCTCTAGAGCTCGTCTTTGGCATCACAAGCCCTGTACATATTGCAATGGAGACAACAATAGGAGTTACCCTGTTTCCAGGAACTCCGCCGATAGAATGCTTGTCAACAACATTTTTACCATTCCATTCAAATCTTTTGCCAGTATCTATCATCTTTCTGGTGACAGCAATAAGCTCCTTGTCAGTAAAATCATGCACATATATCGCAGATACATAGGCTCCAAGCTCAATATCATTCAGCTTGTTGTCATTTATATCATCAATAATAGTTTCACATTCTTTCTTTGTAAGTTCAATGCCCTGTAATTTCTTCTTGATATATTCAACAGATGCCGGCTTTTCAGCAGGTTCTATATAGAGATAATCACCAGTATTGATGCCATACTTTATCGCCCGCCTGTTAAGCCCGATATCTCCCGTTGCAACAAGTGTGTCAGTAGTCTCTACAATGACTATCTTGCATTTTTTCTTAAAACACACCTTGATCCTATCCGAATTGTTTGCACTAATCTCCCGCGCATCTTCAGTATTCATAATAACAAGAGGATAATTAGGTTCAATATCCAGATATTTTACTTTAAGCTTCAGCATAATTACACCTTATCTTTTCATTATTATCCTTTCAATAAGCACAAATACAGGGAATATCTCAAGCCGTCCAAGGAACATGCACGCCATGAGGATTGCTTTCACACCGCTCTCAGCACCACCGATGTTTATGATTGACATACCGACAGTACCCATTGCAGATGCTACCTGAAATATTGATTCATGTGTGCTGTATCCATAAAGCACAAGCCCGAGTGCACCAAGCACAAGTATTGATATATAAGTAAAAATAAACACATAAGTTATCTTGATGACATCATCCTTCACTGGATTGCCATTTAATTTGAAAGGAATTATTGCATCTTTTGGCAGTGTCGTCTTCTTTATCGCCCATATCATAGATTTTAATGCAAGCAGCACCCGCAGTTGTTTTATTCCTCCTGCAGTAGATCCTGATGAGCTGCCGATAATCATCGCAAGTATAGTGATAAATATGACAGGGGGGGCAAGCATACTGATATTTGTTATGCAAAATCCTGTCGCAGTCATTGCAGAGATCATCTGGAATATAGATATCTTAAGCGAGCCAGTCACAAGATAAGCGACCGCAATAAATATTATAAGAACACCGAAAAAGGATTTTATCTCTATATTGTTCTTGACCATATCAAACTTTTTCTTGAATATCTTGTCATGTATTATAAAATTTATAGCCCCTATCATCATAAGGACAGAAACAATAGCAAGTGTGAAGTTACCAGTATAGAATTGGTTGACAACAGTAAACCCTCCTGTAGATATCGCGCTGAACATAGTAGTTATTGCTTCAAAAAGAGAAAGGCCGCTAATATACAGTGCAGAAAGCCCAAGTATAGAATATATAAGATATATCTTCACCATTTTCTGTGATGTTTCTTTTATGGTCGGCTCAATCTTTTCCTCATATCCCTGTGCACTGTATAAGGCGATAGATGATGTCCGAAGCCCGCTTAATATAGATAGGAAAAGTATGATAATTCCCATGCCGCCAAGCCACTGTGTCTGGCTTCTCCAGAATAGTATACTCTTTGGAAGCACCTCAACATTAGAAAATACAGTAAGTCCTGTGGTGGTGAATCCGGAGACGCTCTCAAAGACCGCATCAACAACACTCACCTCAATTCCTCCCTGCATAAAGAGAAAAGGAATGGATCCAAGAACAGAAAAAATTATAAAAGTGAGCGCAGTAATGACAAGCCCTTTTGGGAGATCAAGGCTTTCCCTTTTAAAAGACTTGTCCAGAAAGATGCCTGCAAAGATAGCTATTGTAAATGTTATAAAAAAAGGTATTGCCGATTCTCCATATATGTATGCAACAATTATTGGTAATAAAAGAAATATTGAAAAGATTTCAAGCAAAAGACCGATATAACCTAAAACACTCTTCATCCTATCAACTTTTTATTTTTTTGTCCC
>JAUVES010000022.1 GCA_030594675.1 Candidatus Nanohaloarchaea archaeon | reverse complement strand
AAAGTGTGATTATCTCACCATTTTTTAATTTTTCAAGGAATTTATATATACAGCCTTCCTTGAATCTGACATCCCATCTTTGTATCAGTGTGGTATCTATTAAATTTCCTTTTTTATCTTTTATTTTGAATGTGCGAGGTGTTATGTCTATTATATCTTCAGGTTTTTCTATAGTTATCCTGTTGTAATCTATGTCGGAGTCTAGTATTTTCATTAAAAATACATAATCATTTATTTTTTTATCTTCAGGTATCGTTCCAAGATATTTGTTTGAAATAATGAGTGTTGTCGGTTTTTCATTATCTTCATCAGTCAGCATCTCTCTTATACCAACACTTATTCCATTTTCATAGGTATGAAGAAAGCCCATTTTCAGCCATGAGCGAAGTTCTTTATCTGCTTTATCACAAATAATGTAGTTCTCGATTGGTATATCTGCCTTAGCTGTCTGTCCGCCAGAATTAATAGGAATCTCTTGGTTAACAGAACCGACATAAGTCTTTATTGTTGACATACTGTTCTTTTGTATTAAATATTTATATCTTTTTAGAACTTCTGAGGGATTAAAATTGTTTAAATGTTATTTGTTATAATCTGTATATTTTAAAAAATGGACCGGATGAGGTTTGAACTCACGATCTCACGGTTATCAGCCGTGCGCCTTAACCAGACTAGGCCACCGGTCCATCTGAAACAAGATTAATTAATGAGAAACCTTTTTAAAAGTTTATCAGTTCTGGATGTCTATTGCTTTTAATATGTCAAGAAGGCATTCTGCTGCAAGGTGGGGGGTTATGCTGTTCTCTATCATAGGGTTTGTCTCTACGATGTCTGCGCCTATTATTTTTGCTCTTGAGATGTCTTTTAGGAGCTGGATGAAGTTTTCCTTGAAGAATCCGCCTGACTGAGGGTCTCCGACTCCCGGGGCAACTGATGGGTCAAAAAAGTCTATGTCTATTGATAGGTATACAGGTATTTTTGGGTCTATTTTTGTTATTGATGTGTTGATTCTTTCTGCGTATCTTATCTCTTCTTCTGAACCAGTCCTTGCGCCCAGTATTGTTACAGGTATCTTCTGTTCTGCTATCTTTCTCATTACTGTGGCGTGTGATATTTTTTCTCCCTGGACATCATCTTTGAGATCATAGTGGGCGTCAAGAGATATTACCTGGATGTTTGGCTGTGTCTTTTTAATTGAGTTTATGGCACCGAGGGTTGCTGTGTGCTCACCTCCAAGAAGGATGGGTGTCGTTTTTGGATTTTCGCGAAGTATGTCGTCTATTGTCTCTGTCAACTTTTTGATTGACTCTCCTGCATTGCCGTGAACAGGCACTATGTCTCCTGCATCAAATATTTTTGTAGTCATGTTGCCTGATTCAAGGGTGAGGAATTTATCTCTTATTGCTGACGGCCCGAATCTTTGTCCGGGGGTGTTTGTCTCTGTGGAATCGAAGGGGAAGCCTATTATGGTGTATTTTGCATCTTTCTGGCTATTATTTTCTGATATAAGCCTTAATCTTTCTGTATGGAATAACATAGTCATATTTGTTTAGAAGTGTCTTTAAATAGGTTTGGTTGTGCCTATGTCTTTGTACTGCAGTTCTTTAAGGCTTTCCTGGTTTTTAGATTTCATATCAACTTCTGCAAAATTCTTCAATAAACAATTGGTAAGTCTCTAAAGCTTTTTCAACAGCTTCTTCTAAAGATTCTCCGAAAACATACGGTGTCTCGCCAATTTTTGAGGAGTCATTGAAGTCAAGTGCAGTACCATCACGCTTTTTTATCTTTCCTGCCAGACTGACTAAATCATATGTCTTTTGGAGAGCTTCTTCAAGATTCAAATCATTAGTTTCCATAAAATTATCTACTATCTTTTCCAGGTCAAATATGCTTGTCTTTTCATCTATTGTTTTGCGTATAGTGTTGGAAATATCATAAAGCGGATGAAATTGGACATAATATCCATCTTCGCTTTTATCTATCCTTATTGATTCCATTTTATTATTTGATAGTTCATATATCTTATGGATATTTTCACAGACCGTTTTAATGTCATTCAGTGCTTGCTCTTTAAGTGCATTTCTTAAAACCACATTTTCGGAAAGAGATATATCTGATTTGTCAGCAAGTCTGGTGTAGATTCTCACTTCAACATCTTTTATTTCTGTAATGAAATCTAATTTATCTACGAATACATTTTCCTGCTTTCCTGTGGAAGGTCCATGAATAGAATGTGGATATTTTATATCAATGTGTGAATATAAGATTTCACCTGTTTCAGTCATAGTTTTCATCTCTTACAAATGGCAACTAATATTTTTAAAACTATTCATTCATATCGGCACATTCGATCAGATGTTTTTGCGAAATAATATATTTATATCTGCCAAAGAATTATCAGGTCTATATGAAGAAGACGATTGCCTATCTCTTGCCGAGTGTTGCATTTCTTTTGTATATTATGAATATTATCGGCATTGCTGATATAGTTGATGCCTTATTTACGGTTAATCCCTATCTGATTGTCTGTGTCTTTGTCATTACAGTTTCTTATTCTCTTATAGACTGTTTTAAGTGGCATCTTCTTATTGATAAGATAAAGAGAATTTCACTTCTTTGGCTTGTACCTATTTATTTTGCAGGTGAGCTTTTCAATGCACTGACTCCCGGGGCAAAAAGCGGTGGGGAGGTCATAAAGGCACATTATGTGTCTAAAGTGTCAGGCCTGCCGCAGTCAAGAGTTTATGCTTCAATACTTATTGATAAGTCTATACATATGTTTGTGTTTTTCATATTGATTGTGTTTTCTGTAGTGTATACGACGCTGTTTCTTGAGATGCCATCTTTTTTTACAAGCATTTTCCGTGTTGTGGTATCTTTTGCTGCAATCTTATCTGTTGCGGCCATAGTTGTCTCCATGAAAATTGGTAGGTATAAACATAGGACGATTTTCAGGCTGCTTAATTTTGTTTATCATTTCAGGTTTTTTGAAGCTCTAAGGGTTAAATTCAAGACCTACAAGGCATTTGAAGATTTTGTGGTTGAAGCATTTACTGAGTTTTTAGAATCACTAAATCTTCTTATTGGGCATACAAAGGGTGTTGGCGCTAATATTTTACTTTCACTGTTCATGTTCAGTCTTACTTTTTTAAAAGTGTGGATCATATTTTTTGCTTTAGGATACAGCCAGGCAATTATACCAATAATTATTGTTGTGTGTCTGGGCTCTGTTGTGAGTTATGTTGTATTTACTCCCGGTGGTGCTGGTGTGACTGAAATTGCTCTTATCAGCCTTTATGTTGCTGTTGGTGTTGATCCACATGTTGCTGCAGTTGTTACTCTTATTGACAGGAGTATGTATTATGTTGTCAGTTTTGGTGTTGGATATCTTGCAAATATTTATATGAGATTTAAGATATGATTATTATGGATGAAAGAATCAATGTACGACAGGAATTTTTCAGAAAACTTATACATTTCACTACAGTATTGATTGTGTTTTCATATATCTATCTTGGCAAGCAGGTGACGCTTTATCTTCTTGCGGCTTTACTTATACTTTTTATAGAGAGTGAGTATCTTCGCATTGAGTGGAATGTGACGCTTCCTTTTGTACAGGGAACTTTCAGGAAAAAAGAGAGGCACAGGCTTGCAGGACATATATTTTTCATTATAGGGTCTATCATTTCCATATCTATCTTTGATATGGACATTGCTATTGCTGCAATACTTATGACTACTTTTGGTGATTCTGCTGCTGCCATTTTCGGGCGGAAGTTTGGAAAGAGATGGATTCCTCATCTGAAGGATAAGAGCATTGAAGGATGCTTTGCTGAGCTTGTTGTTAATCTTGTAATAGGTTATCTAATTTTAGATAGTGTTATTGTGATTCTTGTCATGGCATCTATAGCAACTATTGTTGAAACACTTGTTGAGAAGCTTGATGATAATCTTTTGATACAGGTGTTTGCCGGGTTTCATGGGCAGGTTGTGGTGTGGGCTTTGGCTGTGTTTGGGGGTTAGGCACCAAGAAAGTTTTGTAAGTTATCAAGTTGTTTGATTGCATTTTCTGAAGTTTTTATTCTGCGAGCATGATATTCTTTGAATTTTTTTATCTGTTTTCTTAATTCTGATGTGGAGTATCCGTCTGTGATCATGAATTCTGTTGCATCTGGTCTTTTTTCATCATCTTCGGGGTAGTAGATTGTGCTGAAATTAATGGTTCCTAATAGGATATAATTTTTGAATTTTCCTTCAAGTTTTTCGTCTCGCTCTTGTTCTAAGTATGGTTTTGCGCAGTTGGCACATGTGCTGTCAGGTACTATTATACCTATGATGAAGTCCTCTTCAGGATGCTTGTATATTTCTATGTTCATATTGATGAGGTGCTGATTTAATCTTTATTAATGTTTATGTGGATTTTGGCGGTCAGACTTCAACCACTTCAGTCATGTCTTCTTTGTTTTCTCCTCTTTCCAGGCGGTATAGCTTTCCTGTCACTGCAGATTCCATCGCTTCATCATGGGTTATCAGGAGGACAAAGTCTACTATGTTTGAGACTTTATTCCTTAGAGTTTCTGCAAGGTCTTCTACTGCTTTTTTGTCAAGGTTATGGGTTGGTTCGTCAAGGAGGAGGATTTTCATCCCTGGTGTGAGGATTATTGTCATTGCAATTCTCAGAGCCAGGACTGCGCTCATTCTTTCCCCGCCAGATACTGTGCCTTCTACATTCATCCATCTATTGTCTATATTTCTTAATTGGAGGATATAATCTCCTTCTTCAACTGATATCTGTATTCCTGTGTAGTCGTTGTAAGGGTATATGGATTCCCAGAGATCATCCATTACGTTGTTTATTGATTCTATGAACTGTTCACGGAGTGTTATCTGGGTGTTTTCAAGAACTCTTTTGAATCTGTCAAGCTCTGGTGCTGTGTCCTGCATGTTTTCAATCTTTTTTTTGTTTTCGTCTATGAGCGCTTTCTGCTCTTCTATGAATGCAAGGTTTTTTGATTTTTCTTTGTGGATTGATTTTAAGGAGCTTAGCTTTTCTAAGTCTGTGCTGTAGAGCTTGTCTTTTGCAGTGAAAGTTTTTGTCTTTTCTTCAAAGTCATCTGGCCTGAACCTGAGCTCTTCTATGTTTATCTTTGCCTGTTTTTGCTGGTCTTTAAGATCTCTTTTTTCCTGGATGTGCCTCAGTACAGTCTTTGTAGCTTCAAATCGCCTTATCTCCTCTTCTATCTTATCTATTTTTTCCTGTGAGAAGTCTTGCAATAGCTGTGTGAACTGTTTTTTCTGCGTTTCCTGTCTGGCTTTTATCTTTTCTATAAGTTCTACTTTTTCAAATATGTCTTTTTCAAGGTTTATGTATTTTAAGCATTCCTGCCGGTCTTCTTCGTGCTTTTTTATCTCATATTTTTTTGTTGAGAATTCCTTGTTTATTGTTACGAGTGAGTTTTCAAGTTCACTTATCTGACTTTTCTTTTTTTCTGTAATTGTTATCTTTTTTTCATTGTCCAGCGCTGTGTTGCATGTAGGGCATTTTGAGCCTGACTTTTCCAGGCATTCTATTGAGGCTGTCTCTTCCTCTATTTTTGACTGGACCAGTGCTTCTTCTTTTACAAGCTTTTCCTGTGCTGTCTTTAGAGTGTCTATGGCATCTTCTGTTTTTTTGAGCTGTTCAAGTTTTGGCTTTTTGGTTTCAAGCTGGCTGCATTTTTCTGTCTCATCTTTTAGCTGCTGGTCATCAAGGCGTATCTTTTCTTTTATTACTGCAAGGTCTTTTTCAGACTGTTTCTGTTTTTCCTGTGCATTTTTTAGGCGTTCAATCTGCTTCTCTATGAATTCCATTGTATAGGATTCTGCTTCCTGCATGTTCTTGTAGTTTTCAAGCTCTTTTGTTATATGCTCAATTCTTGTTGTTATGGTTATGTATCTTTCTCTGAGCTGTTCGAATATTTTTCTTTTTTTCCCAAGAGTTTCCACTTCATTCTGAAGATTGTCTCTTTCGGTCTTTATTTCTTTTAGCCTTTTTTCAAAGGTCTCTATCTGCAGTTCCAGTTGGCTTATATGTGAGGCGAGCTGGTCTAGATTTTTTGTTTTGAGCATATTTTCAAGAGATTCTGTGTGGCTTTTCAAATCCTGTGCTGTTTTTGTTATCCTGTTCCTGAGCGTGATCGTGTTTGACCTTGCAGTCTCAAACCTGTCTATTTTAAGGAGTTCGTCTATCTTTTTCATTCGCTGGCCGCGCGGTATCTGAAGAAACTGGTCAAGTTTGTTCTGCTCGCAGTATATTACCTGTGCAAATGTGTTGTAGTCTATGCCCAGTATCTTTTCAATGTATTCAGTCACTCTCTGGCTTGCAGGAGATTCAAGAAGCTTTCCTTCGCATCTTAGCTCTGATACTGATGTTCCTTTTGATCTTTCTATCTTTCTTGTTATCTGGTATGTTTTTCTATTTTTTATAAATTCAAGATTCACTTCTGCTGTGTTGTGCTTTGTGAAGATGTCTGTTATTACATTCTCAAGCTTTATGCGCTTCTGCTGGACTGAAGGGAATGTGCCGAAAAATGCGAATGATATTGCATCAAGGACTGAGGACTTGCCTGAACCCATCACTCCCAAGAGTGCGTTTATGCCTTTTGGGAATTTGAAGGTTGAGTCTATGTGCGTCTGCCAGTTATGGAGTCTTATGCTGCGTATCATGCTGTCTTTTCCACATCCTTTTTCTCTTTTTTCTGAAGGATTTCCTTTTCTGCATCTTCAATGTTTCCTTCAGCGAGGAGTTCGAACACTTTTTGATAGTCAAAAGTTATCTTCTCTTTTTCTGCGCAGTCTTTCATTATTGCAAGGCCCATGTTGTCTATTGATACTTTATTGTCTATCAATTGTGCAACAAGCTCTATGCTTTTTTCTTTGTCTTTGCTTTTGAGGCTGTTTTTGAAAGAGAGGATGAATTTGTCTCTGTACTGTTTCTGGATGTCGTTTAAGTCTATTTTGATGCCCTGCCCTTCCAGCTTTCCTGAAGTCTTTATTCTGACCAGCGGTTTTTTTTTGAACTGTTCTTTTTCAAGTGTGGATAGGTATTGCATTATGCTTAGCTTTATCTCTTTAGGTGTTGTTGTGTTGAGTTCTATCTCTTTGTATATTACTTTTCTCTGTGATTTTAATGGTATGAATTCTGTCTTTTTTGTTTCTGTGTTGTATATTGTCACGCCTTTTTCTTTTTCTGCCTCGTTTTTCCTGATCTGAGTAGTGAGCGTGCTTCCCGGAAGCAGGAACAATGTCTCTTTTTTAAGCCCTATCCTGCATTCTGCACGCCAGTGGATGTGCCCGTCTATTATCAGGTCAAAGTTTTCAGGAAGCTCTTCTATCCTGAGTCCCGGGCTTTTTTCATCTGTATATACATAGTTTCCTACAGACTGATGGAGCATGAATATGTTTGTGCAGCCTTCCCTGGGTTTTGGGTTGAGTTTTTGGAATACATCTTTTGCGAAAATTTCGGGAACGCCTGATATGCCCTGTATTGCTACTTTTTCATCGCCTTTTTTGTATATTGCAGTGTCTCCGTGAAGTTTTACAAGATATCCTGTGCTGTCCATCAGGTCTACAGGATTTGTCATGTCTTTCCCTCTTCTTTCATGTGTGCCTGCTATTGCTAATACAGGTATTCCTGTCTTATTGAGCTGGTGAATTTTGCAGTCTTTTCCATCTTTTCCTTTCAGCTCTATGAATTCTGTTTTGCAGGAAATTATTTTTTGCGTGAAAAAAAGATTCAGAGCTTTTGCAAGTGTATTATGTCCAGGTATTCTTGAGTCAAATATGTCTCCAGGTATCAGGATTATGTCGCAGTCTTTTGATAGATTGAATGCTTCTTCTGCCTGCTCATAGCTGTCATTTTCTGTCTCTGTGCCTGCGCCGAAACCGAAGTGCGTGTCTGAGAATATTGCTATTTTTATGTTATCACCATTCAGGTCTAGTTGTGTCTGAAAATTTAAAAGTCTGAGTTTCTTGTTTTTTTACTATCATATTTGAGTTAAATTTATAATGTATGCGTTTTTTTGAGTTAGGCATCATATTTTTGTGCGTATATTCTATTTTTTTCTTAAAAATGTATATTGTATACACTTTTTGGTTGTTTTGTTTGGGTTAGGTTTATATAGGTTGTAGACCAAGTGTATTTTGAAAAGGATAAATAATGAGTGCAGAGATAACTTCCAGGGAGCAGTCCTTTTGAATTGTGTGATGTTTGCGTCTCTTGCATCGTTTTGTTTGTGCTTTTCGCTAATGATTGGGTGAAGAATTAAAATTCACGGG
>JAUVES010000010.1 GCA_030594675.1 Candidatus Nanohaloarchaea archaeon | reverse complement strand
CAACACAGTCACCATAATATTAAACACTACAAAAATAAATGTAAGTGTTGCAAGCAATCTTGGAAACTCTGTATACAACATAACAGCAGACATGCAGGGCAGCATGGAAGAATCAAAAGATATAGAAAACAGCACAGTAATCTTCAGCAAAATAACTTCAGGTAATTACACAATAACATTCAACAGCCCATATTTTAGCCAGGACACAATAAACATAACAGTAAACGACAGCAATGCAGGAACATCAATACAGGAAAACATAATACTGAACGAAAGCATGATATCAATAAGAGTAATAAACCAGAGCAGCATACCTCTGGAAAACATAAGCATATCAGTTTACGGTCCGACACAATACATCGGAAAAACAAACGACTCAGGCTGGCTAGACAGGACACAGATACTTGAGGGAAACTACACGCTAAATTTCACAAACAGAACACAATTCATTGAAAACGACTACTTTGTTCCTGACAATATCTCAATAACACAGGTAATAGGAAACACTACATACATAGAAGTCACAGCAGTAAAAAGAATCATAAACATCAGTGTAAAAGCATACGACCTGAAAGATATATACAACGCATCAAGAACAGAAATTACAGATGATACACTAAACATAAGCCTGACAAATGACACAGGCATAACTTCAAACAAGACAGGATATCCAAACTACATGACAACAACCACAGGAATTGCAAACTTTACCGACATATATGATGGAGAATACAGGATAAATGCAAGCGGAATAAATTACACATACGACAACAGCACAACATTCAATACAACAGCATCTGATTTCACAGTAGAACAGGATATATATTTAAAACAAAATAACACAGGCTACATAAATGTAACAGTCATCTCATCAGGAACACCGCTTGGAGACGCACAGGTAAGCTTGTATTGGAACTCAACAACTCTTCTTGAATCAAAAGTCACTGATGCATCTGGCCGTGCAATGCTGTCCGCAAATACAACAACATATAACTCAACCCTTCATCTGGAAATAAGCAAGACAGGATACATAACAGTAACTACTGCAAGCTTTAACATAACAACAGGCCAGGTATACGACAACACAACAACACTCACACTCCAGAGCAGCCCGCCACCTCCACCAGGAGGAGGAACATCTTCATCTTCAAAACCGCCACCAACCGTATCAATACAACCATCAACACAAGAAGACGAGCCGCAAGATGAGCCAATAGAAGATTATATAGAGAGCACAGAATGGATTAGTTATACATACAGTGAAACACAGCAGGAAATAGAAAATATAATAATGGAACAACCATTCATATACAGCCAGCTGGAACAGATAATAGGCACGCTCAGTGAAGAAGACACCAATAGAATAATAGAAAACACAATAAAAGTTGGAAAAAATATAGAAATCTCAAGAGATATAAAAACAGAGATAACTGGAGAGACTACAATAGGTCTAAATATATATTATTGGGGTAAAGAAGAAATAACCAATTTCATAATATATGACATGCTGCCTTCAGAGATAATCACAATAAATGACATAACAATTACAGACACAGTAGCAGAAGTATTTCCAGATGAAAACACTGATTCATACTTCATCAGATTCCAGACTCTAGGAAGAGACGCTTACAAGCGTATAGAATATAAAACAGATAAGTATATCAGCACATCAGAAATAGACAAATTCCAAAAGCCAATCATTCTTGCCACAGATTTAGAAAAGATAGAGCCTCCAGTAATACCAAATCTAATAACAGAAGAACCAAGGCAAAGTATCCTTGATTACTGGTGGATTCTGGCTATCGCAGTCATAGCATTAGCTATCGGCCTTATCACAACAATAAAACTAGGATACTTAAACATTCATAGTTTCAAGCCAATTGAAACAAATAAACCATTGAAACCCCCCTACATACCGGCTGCAAACACACCATTTGGATTTGGAAACCAAAATCCGATAACTGCTTTGCCCAAAGCAGTTACAAACACAGTAGATAAAATAGAAAAAGAAATATCGAAAGATATCAGACAGGTAGCCCAAAAAGAAGCAATCTACCTGACAAAACAGCTGGAGAAGGAAAAGTTCATAGTTGACTAAAAAAGAATAACTCTTTCTCCAGCAAGCCCATTTTTTCTTTGATCCTTCGCTGAACCTTTTCATCACAGTCAAACTTAAGCCCTGCATCAATATCTGCAAGGATAAGATTTTCAGAAGGTGCAGGAGTATATGCCTGTGACTTCTTCCCTCTCAGGAATTCAGCAATATCACCTTTGGATATAGACCCTTCAGAAAAATCCACCATGCACTGCACAATTCTCCGTATCATCTGCCAGAGAAATCCAGCACCATAAAAATGAATAATTATAAAATTATTACATACTTCTACTTGTACTTTAATTGTTCGCACAGAAGATTTTTCACAAGAACCAACCTTTGAAAAAGCAGAAAAGTCATGCTCACCGCAAAACAATCGTGCTGCAGACTTAAGCTTGGATACTTCAACAGTATCATCAAAATTTTCAAGAAGATAAGCATAATGTTTATTTACTGGATATCTCACCTTTCCCTCTGACTTTCCTGTCACAAAGATATCATCAGGAAGCTCATGGTTAATCCTGCCTGTATCAACATCACCTTTTGATTCAAAAACTGCCAGATTACATGCAGCAGATACCCCACTATCTGTCCTGCTCAAAAGTCTGAGCCGCAAGCAATTGCAATCAATAGCATCAAGCTTTTTCAAAACACTTTCCAGTTCAGCCTCAACAGTCCGCCCATGTGGCTGCACTTGCGAACCGCAAAAATCCTTCCCAAGATAAGCAACTTTAAGTATCATAAGTAAAAAATATGCAGTTAAAAATAAAAAGAGTAATACTCAGCAACAAAGATTAAAATGGGAACAGCAATTGGCAGCAGTAAGCACACCACCTGTATCACCAGCAAGATTAGCACACAACCCATCATAATCATAGCGAAGACACCCCGCATTTGTCCTAATCTCACGGGATATATGCATATCAGAAGACATAACAGTATAATTTATAGATATATTGTTTGGAAACAATCCAATATAAGTGATCTCCTTTTCAAGCAGAACAGAATATTGCAGATTCCTAAGAACAATATTCTCAAAAACAAAATATTCTTCAATTGCATCAGGTATTGACAGATAATCTGCTTCCACAATAAGATTCAAGACATCAGATTCAATCTGGTCAAGAAGAAACAAAGTCCTGTCTTTCTGCATATCTGAAAGCTTAAGATCACGATCCTGATTAAGTATGCCATTCAAAGCAGTAAGAGAAAATATGATAATTACAGCACCAATTATGAAAAACTGGCCTTTGCGAACATTACCAGCACCATGATAAAAATCAGAATCATTCATAATTCCACACCTTCCATTTCAATATATATGGTTGGGATACATCCTTATTTGCAAACAGCACAAGGTCAGTTGTAACCACATCTTTCACATTTGGAGACATTTGAGACACTACATGTTTTCTTGAAGACACCCACAAGACAAGACTGCGTAAAAAATGCCATTCATCACGCGAAACAAAATTTTCAGTGACCCATGCAGTCCGTCCCGTAAACTCACCATAATTAACAATTGATACGGGCAGTTTTGCACCATAACTTGTCGAAAAGTTTGTTTCAAGAACAATGTACGGCGAACCATTAACAAAAGCGTTATTAAAGCCATGTGCAGAATACACTTCATTATCTGTATTGAGCATTGCAAAGTAATGCGGTCGTTTCATAGCAAAGTCAACAAAAAGACCACGCGAATTAATATCAGAGATAGTATAATTATTTCCATCAAGAGTAATTGTATCTCCCTTGACAAGACCTGAGAAATACCCATCATTTGTAAAATTTTCATCCTGATTAACATCAATATATACAACATCATAATCAGAACCTGTAGAATTCAAAACAAGAACACCATATTGCTGATGTTTCAGAGACAGTATATTATATCCATAAATACCATTGGTTGAATTTAATGTATTTAAAAAATTCAGTGTAGTCATGTCATCACCCTGACATATAGTTGGATTATTTATAGTGCAGTTAGCAGTTCCAAGCGTATAATTTGTATTGCCCAGATAGACAGTGACAATGCCTGTTGTCATATTCCAGCTCCCATCAACAGACAGGTTTATCATAGAAAATGAATCAGTACCTAGCTTAAGAGGTGCTATATAATAATATTTATGAATACTGTTTCCAGGATCAACTGCACGCAGTTCTGTAAAGCTTGAAACTTCAGACGACGGCGGCAATAATGCAGTATTGTTCCACAAAAGGCCAAACACATCTTCTTGTACAGAAAAATTTAGAAAAGAAGAATTACTTAAATTTGAGACCTGCACAATTCCTTTGCCAAGTAAAAGAAAATTAAACAGTTTTGAAGTATAAGAATCCATAACTGTCAGGTTACCTATCCTATCTGCTTCAGAACCGACTATAGGAATAAGAATAATATCAAAAGTTTTCCAGTCAGCATCCCATGTCGTATTGCGTATCTCAAGAAGTATATCTCTCTCATTCATGCTAATAGTTTCATATTCACCAAAAATATTCTGCAACATATTTCTGCTGTAATAAAGATAGGTATCCCTGTCAGAAGTCACCACACCGACACGCAGCAGCGGAACTACAAGATTATCAGTAGAGATAGCAACACCCATCTGCTGTGTGCCTGCAATATACATAACTGCTGAAGAAAAGGCATTATAATCATTACCTATCAGATGCTTATCATATCCAAGAGAACAGAGTACACTCATAATCTCACGTGATTCTTGAGATAATGCCGAAAGATCCCATCCATTATCATATATTGTCATATCTATGATATCTCCAGAATAACTCAAAATAATCATAAATGCAAGAACTGCCTCTAAAGTATGCATTAAACCTTTACGTCGCAACTTATGCGATCTACTCGCAGCATCCTTTCTCAATTTTATACCATGGTGAAAAGCCATCATAATTTATCATCAGCACAACAAAATAATATTCAATAATACATAATATTGGTCTTAGCTATAAAACCATCAAGTGAAGAGTACCTGTTTATCGCAATAACATTACGCCCGATTGCTTTATTACCATAAGATAATGCAATCCTCTCAAGCACTATGAAATTTCCATAAGTATCTATTTTTGATATAATATAATTCGTGCCTGTAATAAGCAATGAATCATCTTCCTCAAGACCCACAGAATCTACATCTGCCTCAATATCAGCAAGATCATACACAGCAAAAGTCGAATTTCGTAGCGTGAAATTAACAAGAAGAGGATTATCAGTCTTATTGAATATATCACTGCCTGTATGATTATTCCCCGACATACCTGTAGTAAATACAATAGGATATTGATATATAACAATCATCTGCTTTTCCTGAAACTTGGGTTCAATTGAATCATACAACTTTGTAGAATTTGTAGCAAACTCAGTAATCATAGTTTCATTAAGTACATATGTCTTAGCTTCGACCAGTCTTAAAAAACTTTCGGAAAATAGCCATGCATCAGCATGAAGATTATCAGCATCACTAGCATCATAAAACGGGTTGATTGAACCCAGGGCAAGATTTGCTGCATAGATTATGGAAAAAGACATTATTAAAAAACCAAAAAGATAGTCTATATTAATCTGTCCCTTACGCTTACGACAAAGATTAACACAAGATACAGATCTCATTCACAACTACCCGAAAACAATAAACACAATAAACACCACAATAGACAAAAACAATGCATGCTTAACTCCTGCAGCTGCTGAACCTTCACTTATCTCACCAGCCATAATGCCGCTCACCACCGCTTGAACAATAGCCATCATAAAAAACAGCGCCTCAAAATAACACAACTGGCCTTCACCAAAACCAAAAGGAACACATATAGAGCAGACAAATGGTGCAAGCGAACAATAATCAAGTGATACATCCTCCATTCCTCCTGAGGATCCAAAAGAAGAAGAGCTAAAAGCATTCACATCACCAAGACCAGAAGACACAAGAGGAATAAGTATATTATAAAGCATAAGCGTTATGGCTACAAAAAGAAAAGAGATAAAATACATCATGATAACCTGCTGGGACATTTCAGACTTCCTGGAATCATCAAGCCCTTTTATTACCTTTATGTCATTGGAAAGGTCATCAACGACTTCTGATACATCTCCACCAGCATTAAACGCTTCAAGAATTATTGTAAACGATCGTTTCATAATGCCGCTGTATTTCAATCTCTCAGACATAGATTTCATGACATCCATAAAAGGCACGCCCCAGGACAATTTATGGGCAGCCCTTGCAATTTCAGGATTAAGTGCACCATAATCTGTATGTACCCTGCTTCTAAAGGAATCCTGAAAAGTCATGCCGCTCTTTTTCGCCTCTGCAAAATCTCTCAAAAATCGGGGAAAATCAGTTTCCATAGCCTTATACTTAGAAAAATTAAAGTAAGCAAAAAGAGATGAAGGTATAATAGACATAAGTGCACCCAAAAATAAGACAAAAACACCAATTGTCTGAAAAAACGGGTTGAACACCAAGACAAGCCCAATGAGTAATATAAGGATACCAAGACCAAGAGAACCATATTTAATAAGTTTCTCATTCTCAAGCTTAAAAAGTGTCTTAATATCAACTGCCATCTATTTCAGCTCCGGTGTTATACCTTTAATAAACACAATAATTCCTGTAGAAACAATAGGAACAATAAAAAATACAAGAGCAAGTTGGGCACCTACAAGCATACCTTTCATATCAGCGCCGCCCATCGCACCCATTATCGCTGTAAGAACCATAAAAAATATAGAACCGATCATCACAACTGTAAGATATATCTCAACAACCATAGATAGCTTCTGCTGGAACGACTTAAGCAACATTTTATACTGGGTTAACGCCATTTTTGAGCGCTCGCGAAGATATACTTTAAGATTGCCGCCAGACATCTCTACAGTCCTCATCCCCCATAAAAGATCTACAAATTGGGGTGAAGGGGTTCTTTCAGCTGCATTCTTAAGCGCATTTAATATATCTATACCTAAAACATCTGTCTCCTCAACAATCTTCTTAGCCTCTTTAGATATCTCACCATAATCATCAAACTTGGCAAGAGTCCGAAATATAGCAATAGTTGGAGTCCCGCCACCAGAGACAGTAGTCATGTAAAGAGTTGCAAAAGGAACCATCCCATCTATCTTCTTTTTTCTATTATCCATACATAGGCCCGGATAAAGATAAAAAAACAAAAAAATCATCACAGAAAATATTAAAGCGCCAAAAAATGAAAATATAATTGATTTTACAATGCTAGAGAAAAGTATCTGGAATATTACTGCAAGAGATAGTGTCATGGAAAAAAAAACAGCAACTGAGGTAACAAGTGCAACAGATATATATTCCTGCAAAGACATATTTATATCTGCCTTCTTCATAGAGACTTTAAGTTCACTAAAATAACTAAGATACGGTTGAACATAAGTTCCGACAAGATTAGAGGAAGAAGTTACATAATCAAAACCCTGTGATTTCATCTGATTTGCAGGAAGTTCCAGATTCTGAACAGGATTTGTTTTTTCAGGAATCTTCTGCATCATCTTCTGTGTCATTTTTTGTGCCATAATCATCCCCCATATCCTCTGCAACAAGATCCATCAGAGTACTGTTTTGAGAATAATACGCTTTAAAGACTTCACTGACCCGAAGATAATCAACTATATATTTGCTGGCCATCCATTCAAGAAGCCTCATTCTTTGGCGAAGCTGATCCTTTAACAGATTCACGCTAATTCCTGTCTCACTTGATATCTTTCCAAGGAGATGGCTGTCCGTAACCACATTAAATGCATCATCAGTTGCATTCCACTCAAAAACTTTATTAGCTATCAGCTTATCCTTCTCATGATTATAACCGATAATCTCCTGTACTTCTGTTATCTTTCTGACATAACCATTTTCCCTCCTTATCCTCTTGGCAAATATCATAAGATCAAGAGTTTCAAGAAGCGACTTGGAAAGATTTATAGGCCTTGTCACAAGACGATCTATGACCTTTTCAAGCGAATCCGCATGGAATGTAGAAAAACCTGGATGACCCGTTGCAATCTGCTGGAACAGAACAGATGCTTCAACACCTCGTATCTCACCAACAACAATATAATCCGGCCTCTGCCTGAGAGAGCTTTTTAAAAGATCAAACATGCTGACTTCACCGCGGCGGACTCCACTAGACCCCTTGGCATCACCAAATCCGGCTCTTGCAATCTCAGGAACCCAGTGCTCATGAGGTAGCTTAATTTCTGGTGTATCCTCAATAGATATAATCTTTGCAGACGGCTTTATGAACAGTGAAAGTGCATTGAGCGTTGATGTTTTTCCAGAAGCAGTAGCACCAACAACCAATATAGATTTCCCATGCTCAATCGCAAGCCACAGGTACGCAAGCATACGTGAATCAATAGTGCCATAATTCAAAAGATGTATTGGTGTCAAAGGCTCACTAAGAAATCGTCTTATAGTAATGTTTGAGCCTTTTGAAGCAATATCAGTTGCAAGTGTTGCCTGAACCCGTGAACCATCAGGCAAAGCACCCTGAAGAAGCGGTTCTGCCATAGATATCGCCCTGCCTGTCTTTTGCGCAATCCTCATCACAAGCGTATCAAGCTCTTCACTGTTTTTAAAAACAAGACTTGTCGGCATAGAGCCTAGCTTAGAATCTCTGTGATATACATACACAGGAACACCGACACCATCACAGCTTATATCTTCTATCTGGGTATCATTAAGGAGCGGCTGCAAAGAACCAAAACCGATAAAATCACGAAGTATATAATACTGGTAAACATCAAGTCTTGATGCATCAATTGTCATATTAAAGCGCTTGATAACATTGCTTATCATAGCTTGTATATATGACACAGATGATTTTTTGTTGAAAGATTTGAAGTCAATATCTATTTCATCCTCAATGACTTTTTTTATCTTATCAATATGCTGCGTATCCTGTGACGAAATCAACGGCTCCACTATCTTATATACCATAGAATTGCTCTTATTATCCCACAAGATATTAGCCCAAGCATAAACTTTCTCTCCATCCTTTGGTGCAGAAGGAGTCAAAGGATACTTGATATTCATACTGGTAATCTCATCATTCTCTGTATCTTTTCGCACGCGAACAGTTTTTATTTTAAGATTCCTGATATCAACCCCTTTAATATTCTCCTTAAAAGCACTATCGTCTCCAGATTCTATAATCTTGCCGGAAGATTCATCTTTTGATTTCTTAGAGGAGGACTCTGACAATCCTTCAGAAGCATGGCTTCCTTCATGGACACCTTCAGATTTCTCATTATTCTCAACAACAATTACAGAAGGGGAACCATCCGATGATGAAAAATCACCATTTTTAATATGCGACAGCAAATCTTTTGTGCTTTCAATAGAATCTTTATGATTGCTCTTGCACTTATTATGTGATTTATACTTTTTCACAAACTTCCTAGTAACCTTTCTGACATTATATTTATTAATAATGGTCACCTCTCAAAAATATTGATGTTCCATTATATTCTACCTTCAATATCTTATTAGAGCTCGAAACAATACCACGGATATCAACAGGTGCATCCACGACCTTGTTATTGTCCCCCACCTTTATCATAAACTGGTTGCGTGGAGGATTAAAGCCACTAATAATATAATTATCTCTGCTTATCTTATCAGGTATCTTAAGCACTATATACCCCTCCGTTGCATTTGCAAAAACAAGCCTGTCCACTGCAGATAACACAAAATTAGATATCTGCAAAATATTCTGATCCTCAAAATCATCTGAGACATGATTATTCAAGCTATTAAAAGTTATTGAAAGACCAGCAAGTACAAACACGCCTAATCCTACAAACAATATCTCTTCAAGCACAAGATTCTGTCCTTTACGCCTTTTTGAAAAATATTGCATCAGACCTCACGAACTACCAAATGATAATGTGACCGGGCTCACAGTTAAAGGTCCATTAGTTTTTTCTGCAAACACTCCAGTAGGTGCAAAACGGTCAAGAGCTGCAATAACAAGAGTAACTCTAACAGAACCACCTTCAGCTACTTTAACAACACTATTGCCTTTTTTCGTAATTTGAGTAAGATACCCTGCACCAGACTCATCATGAAGATCATCAAGTTCTCTGTAAACAAGCTTGAATGTTGTCTTGAACTTATCCCCTATTGGTACTGCCTTTACTACAATGACCCCTGCATTATTAAGTCCTGAAAAACCTACAACTGATTTTTCTGGTCCTGAAAGCGTAACATAATCAGTAGCACCGCATCCTACATACTCTACAGCATATCCATTACCAAGTAAAGTTCCTGCAACAGCACCATTTTTATCCATAGATGGATCCGTACAGTTAATATCCACACTAGGACATAAATTTGTAAATGAACATACAACCCCTCCAGATAACGTAACTGGATTAGTCTCATTACCCGTATAAAGTTCCTGTGATATCGGGCTAAATCCATCAAGAGGAACCCACTGATTCATTGCAGATGTAATGCCTTCTGTAGTAACTGTATATGCAACTGAATTTATTCCATCAGCAGGAAGTGAAACAATAACATTACCATCCGGCAGCCTCTCAAGTGAAGCACCCTCTATAATCATATCTCCCTGTAAATCCAGATTAAGAACTCTGGAACCGCCAGATGATGAAACTTCATCAATTGCATTCTTTACAGTCTCCATAACTGTAACTGCCTGTCTTATCTCAGATGTCACCTTGCTTTTTTCAAGCATAGGTAGACCCCACCACATAACACCTGAAACTGAAGCAATTATTATACCAGTAATCAATATCAGGGAAATAATCCGAACCTGCCCTTTCCGCAACATAAATATCCTCTCAACATCAAATCTTAAAGCAATAAAAATCACCTCAACATATACATACAATATAGTTATTTATAATTCGTTATCTTAGAATATATAGTTTCTATGCAATTATGGAAAAATGAAAGAATTAAGAGCAAAAAATAATCAAAAAAAGAAAGATAAAAGAAAAAAGGTATTACCTGATGAAAAATTAGCACCAACTATTTGTCTGGGACGAGTTTGTACACCCATAAGATAAAGTATACCCATTAGAGAGCACAAATTCAAAAGTTCTTAAAGTTCCAACACCTTGTGGAAACTCACCAGTCTCACCAAGCAATTTCAATATACAAGTACTTCCTGCAGCTACACCAGCAGACTCACAGGTATCGCCAAAGCCTCCTGCAATAGATTTAACCTGACCATCATACTTCACATTTATTTCAGCTGGAATAAAAGTAGGCATATCAATAGAACCAGTATTTTTTATAGTAAAAACAAGGTCAGTACCATCATCCTCAACCTGAAGTATCTGAAGATTCGTCCGCATTCTATCTGATTGGATTTTTCTTGCCGCCTCTATATCACTAGTTGCATCTTGAGTCATGCTCATAATAAACTCATAAGCAAGACCAGCAGCAGCAACAGTCATCATAAGCAATAAAACAATTGCAATAACAGGAGTAATACCTTTTTTCATAACATCACCTTTTCATTGTACTTAAAAACTTGTAAATTCTTAAGAGTATAATACTATTGAAATACATTGCGCCAACCACTAAGAGGAGAAGCATATTTGTTATGCTTACAGCCAAAAGACTTGAATTAAGCATACCTCCCCCCAATATCAAAAAAGCAGTAACAGTCATAAGCATAATGCAGAGGACTAAAAAGTTCTCAAGCATTTCTGTTCCAAGCTTCATAATTTACATACCTCCATAATTAGTTGGTTTCTGCTGAACTGCTGCATCCTGTTGCTGTGGCTGGAATGCAGGTGGTGGTGTCTGCGGAGCAGAAGACAGGCCAGCCAGAGGATTACCACTATTTGCTCTTTTAAGCCTCTTATCAATAGTTGAA
>JAUVES010000051.1 GCA_030594675.1 Candidatus Nanohaloarchaea archaeon | reverse complement strand
AGATTAAGCAGGGTATGAGTAAAACAGTAAGCATAACAGTGGCAAACAACATGGATGAAACTATTCATAATCTTACCATGGCCCTTTCAGGAGTTGACTGGACTGGCTGGTATAATATAACTGGCAATCTTACAGTGACCCTCTATCCCGGAAATTCAACAATATTCAATATACATATCTCAATACCAGAAAATGCAGAAGTCTCAGAGCACACAATAACTGTCGTAATGTCAGCAGAAGACTCTGTAATTGATGACACAATCTCATTCACACTTTCAGTGCTGGCATCAGAGCTGACAGTAAATGATACATTAAGATACCTTGATGCTGCAGAGACAGATCTCTTGGAATACAATGAGCGGCTGAATGAAATTTTCAACAAGTTTTCAAATCAGAACTTTATCCAGAAACTGTTTAAGCCATTGAATGAGACAAGAATTATGGATGCAAAGCAAAAGCTTATTGAAGCAAAGAATTTTTTAGCACAGTCAAAAGAGCTTCTTGATGCAGGAGACAGCATAGAAGCTTTCAAGGCAAAGCGCCAGGCAGAATACCTTATAAGTGATATAGAAAAAATACTTGCTGAAGAAGAGTTAAAAATATCATATATAGCAAAGATCATACCGATTATAATAGTTGTGGCAGTATTCTTTTTTATCATTTTATCAATTATTGGGTACATGCTCCTCCCTCCTGAAAAAGCGAAATATATACCAAAAGGTGAGTTCTTCCAGAAAAAGCTCAAGAGCAGCTCCACACTTTCTTCAATCTCGGAAAAGATAGGAAACAGATTCAAAAGAAATAAGAAATCTTTTGCACCACAGCCGCAGGATAATCATAACTTCGGCATAAAAAAGATTGATGCACTCCATGAAAAGTTCAGTAATTACAGAAAAGAAGAGGATACATTTTAATATATTTCTATATACATTTATTTTGTGTTGATTATAGGTATACTTGAAAATTATATTCTTAAACATGAATCTTTGTGTAATATGATAACAGCTCTTGCAGATTATTCTGTAGAGAAAGGGTTTGGAATCGCAGTAGCAATCACGATCTATAGTATGTAACAATCCTGCATAACAGTTCTCCACAAATAACTTATATATAACATCAGAAGCAAAATATCTATATGAAGCCACTGATAGTAATCAACCTGAAGGCATACGAATCAGGCACAGGACAAAAAGCCTTAAATCTCGCAAAAATTTCACAGCAGGTCTCAGCATCAAAGAATGCAAAAATAATTCTCTGCCTCCAGCCCACAGATATATATAGGGTATCTGATAAGGTAAAGATCCCCCTCTACGCCCAGCACATAGATCCGGTATCATACGGTGCAAACACAGGTGCAATAGTTCCGGAATCAATAATTCAGGCAGGAGCAAAAGGAACACTTCTGAATCACGCGGAAAAGAAGATAGACCACAGAATTCTGAAACAATCCATAACCTTGGCAAAACAGAAAAAACTCACAGTCATTGCCTGCGCAGACACAGCAAAGGAAGCTGGAGAAATAGCTTGCTTCAGTCCGGATTACATAGCGATAGAGCCTCCAGAACTCATAGGTGGCGACATCTCAGTATCCACAGCAAGCCCCAAAATAATTACAGAGACAATAAACAAAGTAAAAAAAGTGAACCCTGAAATAAAAGTCCTTGTAGGTGCCGGGGTAAAGACATCTGAAGATATAAAAAAATCAATAGGGCTGGGTGCAACAGGAGTACTTCTTGCATCCGGTGTCACAAAGGCCAAATATCCGAAAAAAGTTCTTGAAGAGTTGGTGTCCTGATGAACGAGCTAAGAAAAGACTACATACTTGACAGATGGGTTATAATAGCAGCAAACAGGGGCAAAAGGCCAGACCAGTTCAGAAAAACGGAAATAGAACCTGACAATCCTGGCAAATGTTTTTTCTGTCCTAAAAAAGAAGACCTCACACCACAGGAGATATCACGGGTGGAAGAAAACGGCCACTGGGTAATAAGGGTGATCCCTAACAAGTATGTCGCAGTTGATAGGACAGGCGACCCTAAGATAAAGACAGACAACATCTTCTTCACATATGCATCAGCTTACGGCAGTCATGAAGTGATAATAGAGACAGATATACATTCTCAGCAGATGCAGGATTTTACAGTAGACCACATGAAAAAGGTCTTTGGAGTTTACAAAAAAAGGATTAAAGAACTTTACAAGGATGAGAATATAAGATATGTATCAGTCTTCAAGAATGTCGGGTGTGCCGCAGGTGCATCAGTTAAGCATTCGCATGCCCAGGTCATCGCCTACAACTATGTTCCCACAACAATAAGAGAGATGACTGAGAAATCAGACAGGCACATAAATGATTTTGGAAAATGCCCATACTGCCACATGATGGAGACTGAGAATAAAAGTGACAGGACAGTAGAACAGTCAATATCTTTCTTGTCCTTCACTCCATACGCTTCAAGATTTCCTTTTGAGGTCTGGATATTTCCCATGCGTCATGTATCCTCAATAGAAGAGCTTAATGAAGAAGAACTGACAGACCTTGCCTGTCACATGCAGAAAAGGATAAGGTCTTTGATGACTCTTGGAGACATATCCTACAACCTTGAGATATTTTCATACAAGAAAAATATGGATAACTTCCATTTCCACATCACATTAACTCCAAGAATATCAAAATGGGCAGGTTTTGAGATGAGCACAGGCACAATAATAAACATAATGCCGCCCGAAACTGCAGCAGAATTTTACAGGAAAAATTAGAAACTCACCAACCACATTATATATACAATCACCTCTCAAATATATATATGCCCAACACCAACCCAAAACGATTCTGGAATGACAGATACATAAAAGTCTCAGACCATTACGAAAAGAATATAAAAAATATCTCAGGTGTATTTGTAGCATTCAACACAAATCTTGACGCGATAAAGTACATCAACCAGGATTTCCTCAATACCCTAAACATAAAGGATTTCAAGCCGGAAAACAATATTCACCAGATAGACTCTTTAGACAATTTAAAAACAGGCCTGATAACATCAATGAAACTCGGCAAAGCGATGGAATGGGAAATAGAAGACATGGACACCTACAGCTACCTTATCCACGATATAGACTATGACATGCACAGGATTGGCGGGCAGGCAGGCATCGTGGCAAATTGTCTGACCCGTCTTGGTATGAAAGATGTAATTGTCTTCAACCCGAAAATATCTGAAGCAGAAGCAGATATGTATGACCCGAAAGTTAAATCTATAAAATTCAGCAAAAACTCAGTAACTATACAGAAAGCAAAAGACACATACTCTAAAGATAACACCCCAAAAATAAATATTATCTTTGAGTACAAAAAAGGCATTCAGATAAAAACAAAAACAGAAACATTCCAGGTACCCAGGATGAACCGTTTCATAGTGTCATACCGGCCAAAAGGCAGGGAACCATTCTTTGAGGAAGACCTGGCAAAAAATATGGAAAAACATCTGAAAAAAACAAAGCGTGCATTTCTGAGCGGCTATCATTCCCTTGACACAGAACAGCAGTTTTTCAAGGCAAAAGTTCAGCTTGGAATTTTAAGAAAAGCAAACCCGAATATGAAAATGCATCTTGAATTCACATCCGAGGAAGATATGGACAAGGTATCCAAAATTGTAAAATATATCATACCTGGAGTTGATAGCGTGGGTTGCAACGAGAGAGAGACCTGCCTGATTCTGGGCGCAATAGGAAAAAAAGATCTTGCAGAAAAGATAAAACATTCAGGCTACAGCGCACCTGAACTTTTTGACGGGATAAAATACATAAAGGAAAAGACGCACATAAAAAGAATCCATATCCATAACATAAACTACATGTTATGTCTTGTAGAAAAGAGTTACACATCTCCAGAAAAGACACGGGATGCAATGCTTTTCTGTGTACTGTCTGCATTTGCAAAAAGCGTGCTTGGCTTCATCCATCATGCAGTTGACATTGACCTGAGCAATAATGTTCGTGTAAATATAGAAGGAATGAAACAGCTCTCAAGGATGGACAGTATCATGCACGCAAAAGTATCTGAAGGTACATATGACTGCGGCAAAGATTATCTTGTAATGATACCTACAAAACTTGCCTGCCACGCAAAAGCGACAGTCGGCCTCGGGGATGTAGTATCTTCTGCAGCATTTGTTGGTGATTTGATATGATCTGCAAATCAATGAGCTGTTAAGTCTTTTGGATATCATTAGATATTCAATTGTACATCTAAAGGAGGATTTGAAAAATATGCTCGTACACCAAATTCAGAATCCATTAGTTCAACCATCTTAAAATCTTCTCGTTGGATTAATTTGAAACCTCTTCTAGAGATATATTTTTTCTCAAAATCAGGAAAATTGGAAATAGTAAAATCTGCATCGCCAAGTTCAGGTCGTGTAGGATCAGGAAGGCGAACTTTTAACAACTTCAAAACACCAGAAACTGTTTGCAATGCTTCAATATGAAAAAGCAGACCTGTTGGCGTTTCTTTAACAACAGTTCCAATTTTCCGTGCAACTCCAAGCAATTCATCATATTCCTTTTTGCTTTGAGAAAAAATGCAAGCATAATTTACGGGCGTATTTTTATTATCAATATGCTTATTTTTGAGAGCAGTAGCATTCTCAACAATATTTTTTACTCTAATTTTCAAATCCTCTATATCCATATATATATTATTGTATTTTCGATTTATTAAATAACACATCAAAAATCAATAACACTTATAAATGTTACCTCCAAAATTATGCATAGATGACTGGATGATTGATATGGCTACAAAAAAAGCACCTGCAAAGAAACCACCAGTTAAAAAAAATAGTAAAAACAGCAGACCTCATGCCAAAGGCATGAAGGTCTCTCACGCCTCGAGGGAGTCCCCTCGAAAAGCAGCTAAAGCCAGAGCACCTGCAAAAAAACCAGTAAAAAAAGCAGCAACAAAAAAACAAGAGAAAAATCAAGAATCCATAGAAGAAACACCCAAATCTAATACAAAAAAGAGGATTGCATTATTTCTTGCAGCAGCATTTATCATACTTGTATTATTCACAGTATTCAATTACTTAGATTTTAACAAGGGAGAAGACACTCAAGTGGAGACAGGTGTTTTTGTATCTGTTAATAATTACATAACTCAAATTTTTAACTCAGGATCATCAGAAGATATCAGACCCGCAGACATCACACCAACAAACACCCCAATCACCCCAACAGGTCCTGCAATAGAACTGGGAGATACAGTAGCAGTAAATTACATAGGCTCATTCATAGATGGTGAAATATTTGACACAAGCTACGAGCAGGTTGCAAAAGATAATGATTTATACGCTGAAGGAAGATCTTATGAACCCCTCACATTCATGGTAGGTGCAGGGCAGATGATACAAGGTTTTGACAATGCAGTTGTCGCAATGAAGGTAGGAGAAACAAAGACAGTCACACTGCCGCCCGAAGAAGCATACGGTCCGAAAGACCCCTCAATGATAATAAACATATCAACAGTCA
>JAUVES010000112.1 GCA_030594675.1 Candidatus Nanohaloarchaea archaeon | reverse complement strand
GGTTTGTGTATTCAAGATTTTTGAGATGGTTCTGGTATTTTTCAAATTCATTCCATCTGAATTCGTAGTCTCTTTTTGGCTTTGACTTATATTTTAATATGTTGTCAAGGTTGAAAAGGACTACCATTGACGGATGGGGGTAAACTTCAAAAACTTTTTTTGACTGCTCATGCTTTTGTATATATGGGCTGTGGATGAAGTCCTCTTTTTCCAGAAGTGCTGTCAGTTCTTCACCCCTTATCTTCCCGTCTGACCATAGACCCATACGGACCCTGTTTGCCGGGTATGCACCTGCATTATATTTTCGGAAGAGGAGGGATGTGAGGTCTTCGGCGGGGCGCCTTCCTTCCTGATTCGGCACCAGAAGAGGAGCATCAATCGCTATGAATGCATTTTTATTTTTTACTTTCTCTTTGATGTATCTTATTATGTCGGTGTCTGAGTGAATAATGTCTGCGCTGATAAGTTTTCCCTTGTCTTTATCTCCTTCTATTACTGCGACACCGGATTTGTTTCTTGGTGACCAGGCGAGGTCTATACCTACGAAAAGCATGGAGTTATTTTGTTTTATTGTTTTTTATTGTTTTGCTCTAAGGGAAGACCAAAACATTTAAACTATTTGCCTCAATTATTATGAGGTAGTGCTGATGGTACATATCAATAAGCTGATTCTGTATGGATTCAAGTCGTTCCAGAAGAAGACAGTCGTACCTCTGTATCCTGGGTTCAATGCGGTCATCGGCCCTAACGGGTCAGGGAAGTCAAATGTTATGGATGCGCTTACCTTTGTGCTTGGCAGGAGGAGCAGGAATCTTCGTGCCGGGCGGATGGATCATCTTCTTTTCAATGGTGGGCAGGGCAAGAAACCTGCTGACTTTGCACTTGTGTCTTTAGAATTTGATAATTCAAAGAAGGAGATACCTGTAGATTCTGAGGTTGTATCTGTGTCGCGCAAGGTGAACAGGTCAGGCATATCTACCTATAAGCTTAATGACAGGACTGTGAACAAGAGGGAGATAGATGATGTTTTCGGAGCTATGCACCTTAATCCTGACGGACACAATATTATACAACAGGGAGATATAACAAAAGTCATACAGATGAAGCCGAAAGAGAGGCGTGAGATCATAGATGAGGTTGCAGGGATAAAAGAGTATAATGAGAAGAAAGACAAGGCACTTACTGAACTTGCAGAAGCAGAGATAAAGCTTAATGAGACCAAGATTGTGCTTGAGCAGAAGAAAGAGTATCTTGACAAGTTGAAAGTTGAAAAGGAAGCGGCTGAAAAGTTTGAGGAACTGGAAAAAAAGCAGGAATATAACATGGCATGCATTGCACATTCCAAAGTTGAGGGGATAAAAGGCGTGTTTGAGAATGTGAAGAACAATCTTAAGATTAAGGAAGCAGAGTATAAATCATCAAATACTAAAGTCGGGACTTTTGATACAGACCTTGATGATTTTGAGCAGGAACTTGAGAAGGTTGATAAGGAAATATTTGAGAAAAGCATGGATACTGAAGGAAGGCTGGAAATTGAAGATCTCAATGAAAGGATAATCAAGAGAGCTGCAAAGGTTGAATCTTATGACAGAGAGATAGTCAGGCTGGATGAGATGATATCGCGGCTTGAAAGCATCAATGTTGCAGGAGGAGGTGATGTGAGGAATCATGCTGTCAAAAGCGTGCTTGATCTAGGCAGAGATGGGGTATTTGGGACTCTTGGAAATCTTATGACTATGAGTGCCCAGTTCCAGATTGCAATTGATGTCGCACTTGGCGGTCATGTAAATGATGTTATTGTGGATTCTGAAAAAACTGCAATATCATGTGTTGAATACCTGAAAGAGAATAATCTTGGGCGTGTAAGGTTTCTTCCGCTTGACAGGCTGCATATGCATTCACATTCTGCAAAATCTGAGATTGCACTTAAGATGCCAGGTGTTGTAGATTTTGCAATAAATCTTGTTGATTTTGAACCTAAGTATAACATTGCATTTCTTCATGTATTCAAGGATACTCTTGTATGCGAATCAGCTGATGCTGCAAGGAAAATCCGCGGTCTTAAGCTTGTGACTCTTGAAGGTGAGCTTTTTGAGGCAGGCGGTGCAATTGTCGGCGGCACTTTCAAGAAGTCAGGGAAGGTGCAGAAGCAGAAGGAAGATGTCTCTGATATAATGAACTATGAGAAAGAGAAGAAAAAGCTTGAGATAGAGGTCAGGATGCTCAAGGAAGAAATCGGTGACCTTAACAAGCTTCTTGAAGAGAAGAAGAAAGCTGCGACCAAGACATCAGGTGATGTAGACAGGCTTGATAAGAGGAAGAATGAACTTAAGGAAAAGATTGCAAAGATAAAGGAAAACAGAAAGACTGTGTATGAACAGAATATCATGCTACAGAGAGAGATTGAAGACTTCAAGATAAGGGGTGCAAGGCTTGAGGCAGAGCTTGAGAATCTTCTTATCGCCTATGAAAAGTATAAGGACAGGGATGATCTTAAGAAAGGAGATCCTGAACAATTCCAGATGGAGCTGCGCAAGATTGACAGGCAGATGCGGGCTTTAGGGCCTGTGAACCAGAAGGCGATAGACGAGTATGCTGTGTTTTTGCATGATTTTGATGATTACAGCGATAAAGTTGACAAGCTTTCTGATGAAAGGAAGTCAATCATTTCCATGATTGAAGATATTGAAAATAAGAGGCGTGACATTTTCAGGAAGACTTTTGAGATGGTTGCTGATGAGTTTGGCAAGGTGTATTCAGACCTTACAGATGGGCGTGGCGGGCTGCGGCTTGAGGACCCTGCCGATATAGAGTCAGGCCTTGTGATTGAGGCGGAGCCTAAGGATAAGAAGCCGCTGAGCATTGATTCTTTATCGGGCGGGGAGAAGACTATGGCTGCCATCTCATTTCTTTTTGCATTGCAGAGGTTTAAGCCGGCACCGTTCTATATCTTAGATGAGATTGATGCTGCACTTGACAAGGCAAACTCAGAGATGATTGGCAATCTTATCAAGGAGTATTCTGAGAAGTCGCAGTTTCTGGTAATATCTCATAATGATGTGCTTGTCCAGAAGGCATTTAGGGTGTATGGTGTGTCTATGCAGAAAGGTGCCTCGCAGATTGTCGGGGTTGAGCTGGATGGGTGAGGATTCATTTGATATGTTCAATTAATTTTTGTGCAAGTTCATACGTTGAGGATGCTATGAGAGGGATATGTTCGTCTTTCTTTTGGCCAAAAACCAGATATTTTTTAGATCCTATCGAGTGACCATCAAGAGTCACAAAGACCCCACCAGATTCTTTTACTAATCCATAAGCGGCTGCAATCTCCAGATTATTTTTTCTTGTGCATTCCAATGCAAAATCAGACACCCCATATATAAGATCTATATAATTTACACAAGATGCAGTTAATGGTTGTATATTGAAACCTTTAAGCCTTGATGTGAATGTTTTTCTGTTAATTTCCCAGTAGCCATCAATATATATTGTGGTTTCAGAATCAAGATGTAAATTGTTTGAGCATTTTATGTTTTTGATTTTATTACCCATAAGGATTTTGCTTCCATGATTTTTCAATGCATAAAACAGTTTTCCTG
>JAUVES010000108.1 GCA_030594675.1 Candidatus Nanohaloarchaea archaeon | reverse complement strand
GAATTCTGTGAGTTCTTTAACAGACATATCATCGTTCAGATTAGATATGTCCAGATATTCATCACAAGACATGAAAGGGCATAGTGGCAAAACTCCAAGTTCTGTTAGATCCTTATAGAATTTCTCAAGAAAATATTTTCCCGGCTCATTAAAACCAAGCTGGCTTCCTACATATGCGGGGACCATCAGGCCATTTTTTGTTTCGACGAAGCCGTTTTCATCAAAAACATTTTCTACAATCACTGACGGTAGTTTCTCTAATTCCATTTTATCATTCCTTTTGAGTATTAAATGATAAAGAATTTAAATATGATGTCAATGATGTTTTATCCTTTTTTTAATACTCAACCTGAATTACTTTAACGCCTAGCATCTTGAGCTCTTTTTCTGTCTCGGCTTCAGGTTTATCTAAAGAGATGATCCTGCCTATATGGAAGCCTTTTATCCTGTATCTTTTTATAAGCTCGATAAGTTCGCCTGTGCATATTGCTTTTGCAGAGAATACCATAAGGAGGTTCAGATCATGCTCCAGTGTGCTGTCTGACCTTTCAACCAGCTCCTTTGTTATGTATGGTTTGCCTTTTGCGAAAGATATTGCTGAGACCACTGCCTCTCCTGTATGGTCCAGACCTATATAGATATCATATTTCTCTATGCCTGGCATGTTTGATATCTTTTTTGCGGTAGACTTCAGCCTGTCGTTTTCTATCAAAACATCCATATCGTTTACACACCTATTATCTTTTTGTATCCGTCAGTGACTTTTAGCCTGTAGCCGGTGTTCCTGTTGAACTCAAAGACGCTTATGAGCTTCACGCCCATCTTTTCAAGATTTTCGCTTATGTCCTCGTTTATCTTTATCAGGCTGACCATTGTGTCTACTATAAGGCCTTCTTTTCTTAATGTCATTATCATGTCTCTGAAAAGTTCATATATATGGGCCATCGGGTAGAATATGATTGCTTTTTCTCCAGACATATATTTCCCTGTTATGTACTTATTGTTTATCTTCTCTGAGACAGATACCATCAGGAGGTCTTTTCCAGTCTCCTGTGATACATGTGTTGCGAAATAGACATTGTTTGACTTGTTCTGTGTCGCTATCTTTTCGCATCCCAGCTTTTCTATCAGTCTGGATACAACTTCAGTGCAGGAGTCTATCCCTCCCGGCACTGTGGGCATTGAAGATATGTCTATGAATTTTTTTGTTATCATGCCGTCCGCCCTCAGGAAAGAGCCTGTGTATGTCAGGCTGCCTATCATTTTTTTTAGGTCTTTAATCTTGTCCTGTTTCATTTTTTCACCTGTATTGCGGATTTGAGAGCACATTTATCTTCGTGTGTATGTTTTTCATCGTATCTGAAAGATGAAACATGGAAAATACTTTTATCTTTGATTTCCTTAGATTCTCAAGGGCAGAGCCTTCCCTCTCGAAGATGGTGAGCATGTCAACTATTGCTTTTTTTCTTATCTTGTCTACGATATCTTTTGTTGAGTCTCCAGGGACTGAGTAGTCGTCAATGAGCAGGTAGTGGCTGTGTTCTTCTATCATGTCTTCTATATTTTTTCCATCAGTTATGATTACAGGCTTCTCTGTCTTGAGAGTTAGGCTTATGCCGTAGGGGATGGAATTCTTTGTATAGATGATTGATATCGGTGTTGATATGTTCTCCTCTTTCTTTCTGATGCAGATTATGCCGTCGTATCTGTCCATGATGTTCCTGTTATCTTTCAGGAACGCTGCAGTCACTGCGGTAACGAATACAGGGTTGCATCTTATGGACAGGATGTCTATGTCGTAGTTTGTGTGATGGCCTGGCGAAAGCTCCCATAAATCTATGTTTGTAGGGTATGTGAATGATTCTATGTAAGACTGGACTGCTTTTTTTGACGGCCTGTATCTTAGGGATTCTATTGAGTGCATGTGCGTCTCTTTTCTGTATATTGAGATGACATCATTTTTGAGGCTGAAGAAAAGCTTCATCAGGTTCCTGTTCTTTTCGTGGTGCGCATCTCTTTGGAAATCATATTCTGTTGATGTCTTTCCTGAATATTTAAGATCCCTGTATGCTTCCTCGTTAAGCTTGTAGTATACTTTTGTGCCTTTCTTTTTTGCAACAAGGATGTCTCTGTTGTAGAGGGACTTTAGTATGGAGCTTATCCTTGAGCGGGACATGTCCAGTTCTTTTGCAATCTCTTCTGCTGTGATGTGGCTGTTCCTGTCTTCAAGTACTGACATCACTTTGTTCTCTGTTGAGCCTGACATATCAAATCTCCTTACTGTTGAACAGTTGAACAGTATGTTGCAATCTTATTTAATACGCAATATTTATAAACTTTTTATCTCATCGAGTGGTGAATTTTCGAGGTTTTTGTTATGGGTTTTCAAAAAGATATGGATTTTGCTAATAAATGGTATCAGGCGGTTCTTGAGAAAGATTCTGTCGTATGTGCTGGATTAGATCCTGCGGAATTTGATATGGGTCGTGGTAGGAAAGGACTTCCTGAAGGCGTTGACAAGGGGCAGTGGGCTTTAGAATATGTTGAGGCTGTGGCACCTTATTGCGCTGCTGTGAAACCTAATATACAGTATTGGAAAGATATAGGCGATATGAAGACACTTACGAAGATAAGCAAGCTCGCTCATGAAGAAGGAATGGTCGTGATTGATGACAGCAAGCTCAGTGATATCGGCTCGACCAATGAAGCTGGTTTTTACTATACTAACAAGCATCTTGCGGATGCGGTGACTTATGCTCCTTTTGCTATGAACATAGAAGAGGCTGCTGAGCAGGGAAAAAACTGGAATGTTGGTGTCATTGCACTTTGCATCATGAGCAATCCTCAGTTTGAGGTCATGAAGAATGCGAAAGTAACATATGATGGCAAAGAGATGAGGATGTTTGAATACATTGCTATGCAGTGCGGCGAGCATGACATTAGCGGTGTTGTAATTGGTGCTCCAAGTGATGATAATCATATAACTGAGGAAGAGATTGCGACTGCGAGACAGTATCTTAGTAATCTGCTTGTTCTTATGCCTGGTGTCGGTGAACAGGGTGGAGAAGCAAAAAAGATATATGAACAATTTGGTAAGGATGAAGTGATTGTCAACGTCGGAAGAAGTTTTATGTTCCCGGGAAAGGACTCTTCATGGGATGAGGCAGGACAGTATTATAAGGATATGCTAAACAAGGCAAGAAAAGTTGCTTAAACTTTTTTTCTCCTCATTTTAGCGCTGATATTTCCAGCGTCTTTTTCTTTTTTTTAATTATTCAATTTTTCTGCAATCTCTCTTTCTATCTCATCTCTTCTGCCTTCAAGATGCAGGTCAAAGCTCTTGTTTATGTGAATCTTTTTGTCTGTGAATATGAATCCGCCTGTGATATTTGCATGTGATGGCTTTATCTTCTTTTCCTTTAAGATTTTTTCAGCTTTTTTGTCGCCTTTTCTTATTGATACAGACATGCCTTTTTTGTATGTCTTTCTGAATGAATTTTCGAGGAACTTTTCATAGTCTTTTGAGGTGAGAAACTTTTTCACCCCGGCATCAATCAGTCTGTCAATAAGCTCTTTTTTTCTTTCCATGAGCTTCAGTTTTTGGGAAAGCCTTGCCCTGCCTATCATCTGTGTCTCTGTGCGCCTTATGTCTTCTTCTGCCTCTTCTGTTATCCTGTTCTCTTCTTCTGATTTTTTGATTTCAAGCTCAAGCCTTATCTTATTCAGGTCTTCTGTGCATTTC
>JAUVES010000117.1 GCA_030594675.1 Candidatus Nanohaloarchaea archaeon | reverse complement strand
AGTGACTGGTAATATAGACAATGAATCAGCCCACTGCGACCATGTAGGTAACAACTATTGCGACACCACAATAAATACCTGGATAGACAAGATTCCTGATGTATGTTCCGGCTGTCTGGCAGGTGATGATTGTGATTCAGGTCTTTGCATTGAAGGTACATGTCGTGATAATTGCAGTGATTACACAGCAACAGCGAACAGGTGTTCTAACAACATAAACTCATATAATGCTGTAGGTGCCGGTCTCTGTGTATATAATGATTCAACGTATTACTGTGATGATGACGAAGTAGCCAATGAGTCCAGCGTACCACAGTTTGTAGACGACTGCGCCCTTGCAGCTTTCAGCGACCAGTGCGATGATAATGTAAGTGATGGCGGTGGCTATGTAGTAGAAGGTGTCTGCGGTGGCGGTGGAAATAATCTTCACCAGATCTGTCTTACTGCATGGGCATCAGACATAAACAACGATGCAAACAGCCCGGCAAACGGAACGACTGCAAGCACAGATGCGCAAGTCTGCGCATCAGAATACAATGCCTACTACTGCGATGATGTCTCTGACGGTTACTGGGTGCCGGGGGATAAGAGATGTGACGGATCAAATACATCCTGCCATCTCTGTTATTTCAATAATTACACAGATGAAGAGAATCAATGCGAGTCTGGCTGTGGTGCTCCGGCAAATTCAGATGATAAACCATTAGACGCCTGCGATGGCACAGCTGCATACATAAACACAACCTGCGGCTACTGGGATGTAGCAGACGATTTAAACTATGCCTGTGGTTGTATGATGAACGGCACAAAAACTTACACAGCTTACTGGGGTATAGGTGGTGAGACAAACGGAAGCATCTGCTGCCAGAACACGACAGGCGAATGGGTACTGAACGAGATTTACAATTCCACTCTAGATCCTGCACCAGCAGAAAATGATGATGCCTGCTGTGACCAATCAACAGACTGTGTTGACGATAACATCTGCCGCCCAGACACTTACGCAGCAGATGATGTAGATGGTGACGGCGACGATGATTATTGTAATGCAGGTATATGGTATGACTGCAATGTTGATGCACAATGTAACACCAGCACAGGATTCCATTGTGATTCAGGCAATTGTGTATTGACATGCATCCAGAATGGTGACTGTCCAGCAAATTTCTTCTGCAATGCAAGCGCAACCTGCGAGGGCCAGAAAGATGAGAACAGCTCCTGTACTTTTGCAGTTACAAACACAGACAATTACACAGAATCAAATGGTGTCTGTTCCTCAGGATACTGCCGTGATGATTATGATGGCTCAAGCAATGCTGACGGTGACTGTGACTCAGGAGATGAATGCTGGTGTGTAGCTTCGTCCACATCATGTACTCACAATGCAGTCCCTTACGCAACTGCAACCACTGCACCCGACTGCCAGAACAACGGTAGCTCTTCAGATGATGCATATTCCTGGCTCTGCACTTCAGGTGACTGGGGTGCAAGCAGCTGTGGTGCCAATAATTACTGCACCGGAGGAACCTGTACATCCTGCACAACGACCCAGTGTCTTGGATACCAGAGCTGCAGGGACGGAACTCCATGCTGTGATACAGATACAGAATGCGGTAACGGAAAAATATGTGTTTCAGAGCAAATTGCATCTAGTCAAAGTGAATGCACCTATACTTATCAGTGCCGTGATGTTGAAACAATAAATATAGGCGAAGAGCAGGCACCTTGGGAACAGGGAGTTAACTGGGGTACATGGTACGAGAACAGCGGTGAATATGGTTCTCAAAGCATGACAACCTGCGGAGACCATGCATACTATATACCTGCAAGCCCGGAAGGAGATCTCTGTTTCAGGACAAACACATATGACGCAGATGGTAACGTAAATGCTATGGTCATAACAGAAAACCACAGTGCAACAACCCACAGTCTAAGCCCTGCAAGCGGTGGCGATGCCTGGATACATAATTATATAATAGATGTTCCTGACACAGGCATAAGCTTTGTCCAGGAAGAAATAAGAGAATATGATACAGGTGTAGGTTACGGTATGTTCGGTTACCTTATCTCTGAGGTAGGTGCAACAGATGGCTCAGGCAGCACCGGCTGTTGTCCAAATTCCACAGACTGTGTAGATGACAGCCTTGAGAACAGCACAACAAAGCAGTATGGCTGTTACAACAACGCAACCTTAAGAAACACAGGTGGCGGCGATGGTGCAGACACAGAACAGTGCAGGTCAGGAACATGGTACTCTCAGGATGCAGACCAGACTGCTTGTAGTGCAGCAGGAAACACATGGCTTTCAGAAGGGACAGGAACCTACTCAGACTGCTGCGGTGATGATACAGGCGAAGACTTTGAGCAGGCAGAAGCAGAAGGCAGAAGTTGCTGTTATAATAATAGTGAATTGGCTGATGATGGTGAAAACAGTTACATGCTTTGTGAAAACGGAAGCTTATACGACTGCGGCTCTCAGGACAATACAGTGACCGATAACATAGACAACGAATCCGCCCATTGCGACCATGTAGGTGACAACTACTGCGACACATCCTCAAATACCTGGATTGCTTCAATCCCTAACAACTGTGGTGGCTGCACCTATGGTACTGACTGTTATTCCGGCCTTTGCATTGAAGGTACCTGTCGTGACAACTGCAGTGACTACACCGCAACAGCCAACCGCTGTTCAAAAAATGAAAATGCATATAATGCTATCGGTGCTGGTCTCTGCGTGTATAACGATTCTGCCTACTACTGCGACACCGACGAGGTCGCTAATGAATCCAGTGTCCCTCAGATGGTAGATGACTGCGCCCTTGCCGCTTTCAGCGACCAGTGTGATGATAATGTAAGCGATGCTGGTGGTTACGTAGTTGAGGGTGTCTGCGGTGGCGGCGCCAATTACCTTCACCAGCTCTGCCTTACTTCCTGGGCCTCTGACCCTGACAATGATGCCAACAGCCCTACAAACGGCACCTTAATCAGCACAGAAGCACAAGTATGCGCTCTGGAATACAATGCCTACTACTGCGACGATGTCTCAGATGGTTACTGGACACCCGGAGATAAGAGATGTGACGGATCAAATACATCCTGCCACCTCTGTTACTTTAATAATCATACCGATGAAGAAAACCTATGTGAGTCGGGTTGCGGCGCCCCGGCAAATTCAGATGATAAATCACTAGATGCCTGCGACGGCACAGCTGCATACATAAACACAACCTGCGGTTACTGGGATGTAGCAGATGACCTAAACTATGCCTGCAGCTGCATAATGGACGGTACAAAAACTTACACTGATTATTGGGGTATAGGTGGTGAGACAAACGGAAGCATCTGCTGCCAGAATACAACAGGTGAATGGATTTTGAATGAAGATTACAGTTCAAATCTTGATTCACCTCCCGCAGAAAATGATGACGCCTGCTGTGATCAGACAACAGACTGTGTTGACGACAACATCTGCCGTGCAGACACTTACGCAGCAGATGATGTAGATAGTGACGGTGACAACGATTACTGTAACGCAGGCCAGTGGGTAGACTG
>JAUVES010000077.1 GCA_030594675.1 Candidatus Nanohaloarchaea archaeon | reverse complement strand
ATTTCTATATAGGGAAAAAGCAGCATAAATGTTTTTGTGGTGAATGATTTATATATATCTTATCCAGACAACAAAAAACATTATATATTGCAAAAAACAACAATCTACTATGAAACGAAAGGGGCTTTCGGTGTTCTATGTGATTATGTCAATGTTTCTTGTCCTGGTTGCCGGATACATGCTGATCAAGATGCTGGACCTGAAAATGGAGAAGGTATGCACTTATGAAGACCAGGGCACATGCTGCCCGTCAATAATGGATGACTGCGATACATACACAGATTTGGATTGCGTAATAGGTACATGCGAAACTTTCGGTGAGAGGTCTGCCTGCAATGAGACATGCAACAGGGAAGAGTTCTGCACAGTTATTGAAGGTGCCCCGGATGCAGCAGGGAATACGCTGCATGCGTGCGTGTCTGAAAACTGCAACGCGAATGTGCATGATTGCACTCCTGTGGAATGCACTATGACTGCTTTTAGATATCATCCAGAAAAGGACTGGTGGTATGTGCTTGAAACAAACCCTGAAAACAGATGCTGTACAGTTACTGGCGGTCATGCAGGATCTCTTGAAAGAGATTGCCAATGGTGAGTTAAAATGCTGAGAATAACGTATGAACTTGTAAAATCACGGAAAGGAAGCATGGATCTTGAGCTGATAATCAAGATATGCCTTGGGCTTCTTGCATTTGCAATACTTCTTGTTGCTGTATCTTTTGCTGCAAGGAAGATCGGCGCTTATGGCGGCAGTTTTGTTCCTATGATGATTAAAAATATATTCTCGGGTTAGGTCTTGTATGAAAAGAAAAGGGAATGCGGGTCTTTATGTACTAACAACATTCATAGTGTTTGTTATCGTTCTTGGAGCGCTGCTTTTTTTTGAAGTAGATATTGGGAAAAAGCTTAATGAAGGCATAAGAGATATGGATGTCCGCATACCTGGAAATTATTGCCCTAAAGATGCAGGAGTGGTATCTTATGATGAATTTAAAGAAAATGTTAAGCTGGCTACACGATTTGCATTGAATGGGAAAAGGAGTTGCTGGCTGAAACAGAATATTAACAGTAGTGACCAAAATCCAACTATAGGTTATGATGAAATTTATGACATCATAATTGATGCAAAAAAGGTATATGATGAGGATGAATTAGAGAGTTGCCTTGGACAATTTTTTGATGACAGCCATACTGTTCAGACAGACAGGATTGATCTTGTGTTCTGGTGGGACAATAATGCAGTATGTGGGGGAGATGGGTTTGTTGAGTCTGTAAGACCCAAAATACAAGATTCTCCTGGAGAGAGTATAGATACACTCTACTTTTATTCAAGAGGAGGGTACTGCATGTGCGACGATACGCCTAGACCAGCAAGTGGAATGCCAACTCACTGGTATAATCCTCCCGGAAATTCAAATGTAATCAAGTATTCAGAATCTAAGGGGGATTATAATGATGACCTTATCTGCGGTGAAGATCATCTGAAGATGCCTTTCATCAATGATCTAGAAGCGATGAATGATGCAACAGCAATTGCTACTATACTTAGTGATATAAATCAGTGCATCAGTGGTTATTACACTACTTTTGCTGGTGGATACCATAGTAAATGTGACAGGTATCTTGCCTGTGTATATACATACAAATTTGTACCCAAGAATAATTTAAATATAAATGATGTGTTCCCTGACAACCATGCATATTGTTCTTCCGGCAGTTATAATCACCCTTATACTTTCAGCGACAGTGCCTGTGACATACGCAATGCTGCTGAAGATGATTATGATTATAGTGAATTCAGCAGCGGCTCATGGGATAGGTCGTCTAAAGGAAAACACTGCATATATTTTGTTGTGGAGGATCTTGCAGATAGCCTTGTGAAAGCGGAGAATGAAATAAGAAATACGGCTAATGAGGATGAACATAAGTTCCTGGCGGGTCATGTGTATGAAATAACCCCCTTCTTTTACTTTGAAAAGGATGGGGCAGATGATATTGTGATAAAGATAAAGAAGATACAGGCATAATCAAGAAAAAATATGGATGAATCTTATGAAGAACAGGTATGGATCAGTAACTTTAATGCATGGAATAATCGGATTTATAATCGTTCTTGCTGCAACTTTAGTTATGGGTAGCCTGCAGGGTGGAAAAATAATTGATAATATGGAAGGTATGGAGTTTCCGCTAGTTGGAGGTTTCTGCCCTGGTGACAGAGGTGTTGTTCCAGAGAAAGTATTTCTTAATAATCTTGAAAATGCAGTAAAGGTTGCATGGAAAAGTAAGAAAACATGCAGGATAACGCAGACTCTTGAGGATGGAGGAACTATAAGTTACAAGAATCTGTACAATAATATAACTGATGCGATGGATGTCTTCCTGCAGACAGAAACAAATGACTGCATAGGTGGATATTTCTCAGAGACTACACCAGACAGTGTATCTAAAATAGATATTGTTTTCTGGTGGGATGATACAGCCAACTGCGATGATGATGGTGTGATCATAGGTACATATCACTGGCTTATTGAGTCTGTCGGCGATAAAACAAACACACTTTATTTCCAGACCCCGATGGGATACTGCAAAGGTGAACCTCCACTTGATGACGGATTTGCAAGCACATGGTATACACAACCTGCAAGGTCAAACATGGCCAAGTATTCACAGAGCAAAGGATTGCTAAATGAAGATGAAATCTGTAACGAGGATAATTTAAAGCTTCCTGAGATTGAAGACAGGACAAACGCTAATATTAATCTTGTGGAATCTGTTCTGTTGATTGATATGGAGTCATGCAAGACGGGATATGAAACTGAGTTTAATGGAGGATATATAAATGACATTTATGTGTATCTTGCCTGCAAGAAAAAATTTCTAGTCAATTTTTCTGCAGATACAAAAATCTCAGACCTCTATGATGGAATTACGAACTATAATGGTGTTGCATTTAGTTATACTGCTGATGCCTGCGATATAATGGACAATCTTGGTGACCCGGAGCCGAGTGAATTTAACAGCGCTTCATGGTGGAGAGCATCTCCATCAGATAATTGCATATATATACTGCTTAACAGGGCAGTCCAGACAGAAGAGGATATACTTAATCCTGCAGACGATAGCCATATACTAAAAGCAGATACTGAATATCTCATAACCCAATTCCATTATTTTGAACGAGGAGATGATGATATAGTTGTGACAATTGATAAGGTCTACTAACAATTTAAACATATATACAAGAAAAAACCAAATTATTGATGAGATCATGAAAAAGAAAGGTCAACTGACATTTATGCGAGGCATAATACTTGGAATTATCATTCTTGGCGCAGCTACAGTTTTTATATACAGTGATATTGGCAAACCATTGTATGATGCGCTTGAAAGGTTAACACTTCCAAAGCTTTCGCCGATCTGTGACACAAATTCTGTCAGGTCTATAGAAGCTTTGGCGTATGCTCTTGACTGTACGGCGGCATATCATGCAGGAGGTGCTAATATCTGCCCTACGCAGAAGACATTCGATAACAAGGTAGCTGCATGCTATGGCACTGGTGAAGATTATTATTGCGAAGTCCTGGATTTTGAGCTTACGAGCAATCCGGGATACGAGGGACCTTTCAGCTGGATAACTGGTATGGGTGACCCGAATTGTCTTCTTTATTATGAAGCGTTCCCGCAGGATCAGACACGTGACTGGAAAGTCAGGGTTGAAGATATAAGCATGATCGGTGTTTTTATTGGCGGCGCATGCAATGTTGTGCCTGTTGTCGGTAAAAAGATTGCTAGTGTGGGTAAAGGTGCTTTGTCAAGGATGATGAAATATGTTGCCACAAAATCTGGACGCCTAGCAAAATTCGCTACAAAATCAAGAAAATTTTACAGAGATATAATTGGAAAAACAGTTCTTTATGGTGTCAAGCATGAAAAAGAGGGCATAAAAGTAATGAATAATGTTTTCAAGGCGACAGACGGGTTTGTTGTAACAAAAATGGAGGCTGGACTTGTGGCCAACGGTGTTGCTGTAGGAGAGGTTTCGGAAGCGGTGACAAAAACCACATTCAAAACGATGTATACAACAGGAAAGAGTACTACATATAATTCAATGCACCATGCATTATACAATACAAAGACGCCAAATGGACTTCTTGGCAATATATTAAATGTAAAGCAATTGGATGATATTGCGACACACCAGCACGGGCTTATAAAGTTTGCAACAGGTAAAAAGGGAATCAATAAAGCGCTAAGTGTTCGGAAAAAGCTGCGCATGTGGAATGTATATTCAGACATTCTTGAAAATGGCGGCGAACAATTTTCAAGGAAAGATATAAAACTTATTGTTAAAAAAGGCAGTGAAACCTTGAAGCATATACCTGCAAGCCAAAGGGAAGGAATACTTCAGGGCTCAAAAGATATGGCAGGAATGTTTGTCAATTCACGGACTGCAAACACACCAGTATTCCAGCTGGGAGTGCTTGATATCTTTAATGATGCGATACCATATGACTATCAGGATGAAGTTGGCGGTTTTGGAACCTGTGCAATTATGTTAAGAGGACACAAATTAAGTACATTTGGATGCGCAGTAGTTACATCTATCGGGCTGCTTGC
>JAUVES010000079.1 GCA_030594675.1 Candidatus Nanohaloarchaea archaeon | reverse complement strand
AGATTGTAAACTTTCAGAGAATGCACTCAAGCTTACAGATACATTGTGTTATTTCCTTAGCGGGACATCTATGAAGGAGACACCTGCAAAAAGGATGTTTACTGGATTAAGTGTAGAAGGTGCAAACGGGCTGGATATAGGGGATTGTTGGGATGCGCTTGTGCGACTGTTCACTGCACATAATGTATCTGAAGGACAGAAATATCCTAAAGGCGGACTTGTAAAAATCAAAGATGCTGTTGTAGACTCGTTTCCTAAAGATATGGTCCGAATCATTAAGGATTCTCCTGCGGATAAAATAATTATTAAAAACGGGAAAGCTGTCAGTGTGTGTTCTGGAGATAAAATATATGACTGTGACTTTGTTGTATATACAGGATTTGTAAAAGAGCTTGGAGAAGTTGTCAATTGTAAATTACCTGATGAATTTTCTGAAAACATCAAAAAAATTAAACAGGCAAAAAGCTATACTCTATGGCTTGGGCTTGATGGTGAACTTCCTGGTATGGATTATAAAGGTTCTGAGGTCTGGTTTGAGTCTGGTGAGCCGTTCTGGGCGATGCCTACATCAAATTATGACCCGGCACTTGCACCTGAGGGAAAGCAGCTTATCGCGTTCAGTTTCATTGTCAAGGAAAATGTTGAGAAAACGAAGGAGGATGCATGGGAAACTATCATATCTGTATTTCCAGAGATTGAAGATATGGTCGAGATGAGATATGAACAGGTGACTATACCTGAGAAGGCAGCCATAACTGTTGATTCTTTCTTTAGCGGGCCATGTTCACCTTTTAAGAATCTTTATCTTGCAGGGACTGATACGGATCCACGGAGCATGGGAATCAACAGGACTGCACATTCTGTTGAAGAGCTGCTAAAGGTTCTTGACAGGGATGGATTTATAAAAAAGTAAATTTTCCATCTTTCATTATTGTTTTTCTGTTGTCTAATATTATTGTGCAGTTAAGCATTACCCCGTCTATGTGTGTTGTGCTGCTCCAGCCGGATCCAGTCTCTCTTGAGAAAGAATCACCCATTGCGATATGTACACCCGGATGTTTTTCGTCCTGGAGCATTTGTCCTATTATTTCTTTTATGCCGATGTTTGTACCTATTGCGAATTCACCTATTCTGTTGGAATTCTTGTCTGTTTTTATGTATGCTTTCAGCTCGTCTTCTAACTGCTTGTTTTTGCATGAGATATGTTTTACTCTGCTGTTTTCTATTTTTATTGTTAGAGGGGTGTTGTTTAGTTTGCCGTATTTTTTGTCGAAATAGTCACCTAATACGCCATCTATTATTGCTGTGCCATTTATATTTTCCGGGCAGGTGTAAACTTCGCCACCGGGAAGATTTTTCCATCTTCCTTTGGGTATGTTGCCGTCGCATACCAGCCATCTTATTTTTTTGTTGAAATGTGCTTTCAGGTCTGTTCCGTTTTTTGTTGTTACCTGGATTGTTTTTGTTTCTATTAGAAGATCGTGTATCTTTTTTGATAGTTTTTGTATTTGGCTGTAATCTGCACACATACCAGTCCTCATCATATCTTCTGTGATGCCGATCATGTGTGCATGGCGGATAGTTGGTGTGTCTATGATTTCATGCATAGGCCTGCGGAAGGAGTCAAGCTCTCCCGGCCTTGAACCGGCTGCGTATATGCAGACATCTGTGTGTTTTATTGTGTCTTTTATTTCTTCCGGGAATTTTAACGGGTCTTTTCCTGTGTCATCTCTTTTTCCGAAGTCTTCCATTGTGAAGATAGTTATGTTTTTGGTGGTTTTTTTGCTTCGTTCTCTATTGCCTGTGCTATTGTACTTGTGTCTTTGTCTGTTATTATGCAGACATTTTCATCTTTTTTATCTTGAGGCAGGTATTTACTACTTGTGCTGCGCCGTCTTCAATTGTGTTCATACTGGTGTATTCTTCTTTTTGTTTTATATGTTTTGGGTTGTTTTATCAATTTCTGTCTTTCAGGAAAAGGAATAATATAGGTACTGAGAAAAGTATCAATGCGCTGATCATGAAAGCTGTGTTTATGGTGTAAATATCTGCAAGATAGCCGATGAAGGGAGCGAATATTGCCATGCCAAGCCGACCTATGAAACTTGATGTCGAAAGGACTGTGGCCCTCTTGCCGGAACTAACTTCCTGATTAATCATATTGTCAATGACAGGAAGCTTCAGCCCATAAAATAAAGAGGCCATTATAAATAGCGATATTGAGGCTAAATAGATTGTCTGTGTCGCAAGAACATATAGCAGGGGCGTGAAGAAAACACATAATAGGATGGTTGTCTTGTCTCCTATCTTTTCAGAAACATCATGAGAAAAGTACTGGCCTAAAGAGGAAACGAAAAAACAGAGTGCTGTTATATATCCAAAATAGATTATAGGTATTTCCTTGAACTCATAGAACAGAGAGTTCAACATAAAGATAGTCTCGCCAAAAGCAAGAAGGATGAAAACGCCTACCATTATGATAAGCAGTTGCCTGTTGCCAAGTATCAGTCTTGATGAAAGGTGCATATGCCTCAGTATATTTCTGTGGCCTTCTTTTTCGTAATCAGGTTCTTTCAAAAAGAGAGTCATAACCAAAGCCAAAAAGATTGGTACGGTTGTCGCAAGAACTGGAAGTGATATGGAAATTGCTGCCATATAGCCGCCAAGTACAGACCCTATCGTCGCACCCAGATGCCGCAGCGCAAAATATGTACCGTTTATCTTCTTGTAGTATCTCTCTTTTTTCTCATCCTTTAAAGTATCGTATATGAGCGCGCTGTTTGTTCCGCTAGCCAGGCTTCGGGCAAAAGCACTCAATATTGAAGCTATGATAAACATGAGCATGCTGCCGCCGATGTAAAGAAAGACAAGAGATGACAGTGTCATAAAATTAGATAGGATGATTGTTTTCTTCCTGCCGAAAAGGTCTGCAATGGCTCCAGTTGGGATTTCTAAAAGCACCATAGCAATCGCTTCGACAGAAAATATTATTGCCACATTTGTTATGCTAAAAAGGTTTCTCTCCAGATACAGGGCAAATATAGGGAGAAGAAACAGCATACCACCCAGAAAATGCGAAAAGTAGAGAATCTTTATGTTGTTTGACTTTATTCCGTATGTGTTGAAGATCATAAAGTTTAGTTTGTTGGTTGGGGATTATATGTTTTGTGTGGATTTTTGTGATTTTATTCTGGTGATAAAAAATATAAGGTTTCATGATGTTATCTATTATTGTGAATCTTATGACTGATGTATTGATTAGCGAATTGACACCTGAAGAGATTGCATCTATATGTGACCATACATTTTTACACAGGGTTGAAGAGTATCGTGAACCGGATGTAAATGCTGTTGAGAAGAGAAAAGAAGAGTTCTATAATTTTTTAGAAGATACGATTCTCGGCCGGACCCCATATGCTGTCTGTGTATATCCTGAAGATGTTCTTGCTGCGAAAGATTATTTAAAGAATACTGGGATAAAAGTTGTATCTGTTGTTGGTTTTCCTGATGGTTGCTGGTATAGACCACAGCATAAAACCAATGAGATGGGTATTGCAGTGACTGATGGTGCAGATGAGATTGATATGGTCATGAATTATGATGCGCTGAAAGATGGTGAGTATCAGAGTGTAAGAGATGATATCCTGGCTGTGAAAAATCAGTTAGATTTTTACTCCGGTAATAAAGATATTGTGCTTAAAGTGATACTTGAGACATCTGAACTGAATTATGACCAGATTAAAAAGGCATGTAAGATTGCTTCGGATTGTGGTGTTGATTTTGTCAAGACATCTACCGGCTTTACTTCGCATGGCGCGACACCTGATGATCTTAAGGTTATGAGAGATAATTTTTCTGGTGGAGTGAAGATTTCCGGTGGTGTCCATTCCGGGAACTTGTACGGTCTTCTTTGTGCTGCTTCGGGTCGTTCTGATGGATATATTGATCTGGACCCTATGAAGATACGGATTGGCGAGAGTTCGCTGTTTTAGGGGATTTTGGATTAGTTTTTTTGGGATTTAGGGTGGAAAATAATTCTTTTATTGAATTTATTGGTTTATATAATTAATTGCTGATTTCCATTCATCCTCACGATCTTTTTCATATTGTCTGTTCGCACCGCTTGAAGAAAACAATATTTTTGTATTGCAATCAACATTCTCTTTAATATGAGATTTATATTTTCCAGCCTTTTTTCCGTTGAAACAAATAAGTTTAAGATTCGGTGCTTTATTTTTTAAAATAGAAAAATTGTTACCTTCTCCATTTTTTATATTAAAATCTAAACTCCCTAGTCGTTCACTTGATTTAAAAACATCCCATAAACCTATTTTATGTTTTTTTAAAATATCTATTTTGTCTTCATATTCAAAATCAGCTAGGTTTTTTATATTAATGGCATTTTCTAGAAGTCTCCAGAAATCGTTTCCAGGATTGGCGTAATATTGCTGTTTTTTTATTGACTTGTCGCTTGGTAGAGAACCAAGAATAAGAATTTCTGTATTTTTATCTATTATTGGTTTAAGACCTTTTTTTCTCATAGTTGTATTTTTTATCATGATAATAT